>JAEXPG010000380.1 GCA_023447015.1 Verrucomicrobiota bacterium | reverse complement strand
GTGTAGCTCGTGCCGTCCTTCAACGTGACGACGACCGTCTGCGCATGTTCGCGCGCGGCGACGGCGTCGGGCGCGGTGGGCTCCGCGGTCTCGGTGAAACGGAGCGTCGTCAGCTGCGAAACGAGCGAGTCGATGGATGCGGCCTTGAGCTCTTTGCCCTCGGGCAGGCCGTCGGCGGTCCAGGCGGCGGTGTCGGCGTTGCGCTTGGCCGCGAGGGTGGAGCCGTCGGCGAAGCGGAACTCAAGCGCGGAGACGTTCTCCGCCTTCACGTCGAGGAGCTGGCTGCGGGCCCAGTTCTTGGCGACGGCGTCGAGCCAGGTGTTGAGCTCGACGAGGTAGGCCTTCTTCTCGTCGCCGAGTTTCACGAAGCGCCCGCCACTCTCGTTGTTCTTGCCGAGGTGGAGGGTGACGAGCGGTTTGGCGTCGGCGTCGCGCAGCTCGATCAGGTCGCCGGCGAACCCGAGGCGCTCGATCTTCTCGGGCAGCGCGGTGACGAAGCGGGTGACCTTGGCGTCGCGCAGCGAGTTGACGAGGGTGACGAGCTTGTCGAAGGCGGCCGGGAGCGCGAAGTAGTCGGGCACGGTCCAGCGCAGGCCGTCCTTGTCGGCGGCGAGGGTGACGGTCTGGCCGCCGGAGACGACGCGCAGGCCGCGGATCCGGCCGAGGGTGTCGGCGGCGACGAGGGGCTGGCCCACGCGCGGATCGGCGGACGGGTCGACCACGGGGGCGTTGTTGCTCCGATAGACGAGGCCGGCGGCGATCGCGAGAACGGCGACGGCGAGGGCGAGGGGCTTGAGTTTCATGGCGGAGGGCGAAACGGAGAAGGATTCGGGAGAGGATACTGCAGGCCACCGCGGGGAGGTGGCCTGTCGAGGGAATGCCAGGTCGACGCCCTGGCCTAAAGGCTGCGCTGGCGCTTGGTGCGGCGTTGGAAGAACCAGATGCCGCCGATGGCGACGAAGCCCGGGACGGCGAGGAGGTTCAACGCGATGAGGGTGTTCTGGAGCCGCTCGATGCCTTCGCGCAGCGACTGGCGGATCGCGCGGCGCTCGGAACGCATCTTGGCCTCCTCGGCGCGGAACTGCTCGATCTCGGCCTGCATCTCGGGCGTGGCGACGAGGCGCGTCTGGTCCTTCTGGTTCTGGAGCAGCTGCGTGAGGCGCTGCTGCACCGCCTGCAGGCGGCCCTCGAGTTCGTCGAGGCGGTCCTGGTAGTCGGCCTGGGCGGCGAGCTCCATGCGGCGGATGACCTCGAAGGGTCGCTGCGAGGTGCCCTTGCCGCGGAGGCTGATCAGGTCGCGGCTGCCGCCGAGGAAGTCGACGACGTTGGTGCCGAAGGCGAGGTTGTCGTTGAGGGGCTGGATCGCGTTGACGCCGAGGAACGGCATGCGCTGCACGCTGTAGGCGTCCATGAGCCAGTCGGTGTCGGCGACGAGGAAGACGGCGCCGGGCTGCTTGGACTCCTTGAGGGCGTCGACGGGCTTCGGCTCGGGCTTGGGCGCGGCGGCGTTGTCTTCAGGTTTCGGCGACTCGGCGGGTTTCGGGGCGCCGTCGGGGAAGGCGGTCTTGAAGGTGCCGCGGAGCATGGCGGCGAGGACGCGCTTCTTGCCGTCGGGCTTGACCTGCTTGGTGATGTCGGCGGCCTGGCCGAACTGCATCATCATGGCATCGATCGGTCCGCTGCGCGTGCTGCTCTCGACGACCGGCACGGCCTCGAGGCCGGCGGGCGGGGTGAGCGTGAAGGCGCCGGTCTCGATGAAGACCATGGCGTTGATGCCGTTGGCGGGGATGAAGTCCTGGTTGAGGCTTTCCGGGCGGAGGGTGAGCCAGGCGGGGAAACTCGTGGTGCCGTTCTGCGTCTGGACCATCGAGGCGTATTCGAGGTCGCCGACGACCTTCTTGCTGTCGTAGGCGACGCCCCAGGCGGCGAGGAGGCGCGGGAGGTCGGAGGAGACGTTCTGCGCCTGGCCGCCGTACATCTGCATGCGCTGTCCCTGCGCGGCGAAGTGGCGGGAGGACGGGTCGAGCGCGAGGAAGAGCGGCTTGCCGCCGAGCACGAACTGGTCGATCGCGAAGAGCAGCTGCTCGGAGACGCCCTGCGGATGGAGGACGGCGAGGGCGTCGAGGCCGGCGGGCAGCTCGGTGGCCGAGGGCTGGATCTCGACGATCTCGTAGCTCTGTTCCCATTCCTCGGCGACGACCTGGCCCTGCTGCTGGCGCGGCATGCCCGGCATGGCGTAGGCCGGGGCGCGCAGCGGCAGGCTGGTGAGCAGGCCGAGCTTCGGCTTGGTCGCGAGCTGCACGGAGTGGATGAGCTTGGAGAGATCGTACTCGAGGAACGGCTCGCGGTTCGGGGTGAAGAACTCGATCGCCTTCTCCTGGTCGGCCTGGGTGGCGACGAGGCCGAAGAAGAGCTTGGTGCCGTCGCCCAGCGGCTGGCCGGCGCAGCGGGCGCGGGTGGCGGCCTCCTCCTCGGGCGTGTCGGGCTTCGGGTCGGTGACCACGAGCTTGATCCGTCCGCCGGAGGCCGCGGCGTACTGGCGGAGCAGCTCCTCGACGCGGGTGGCGTAGTTCTTGAAGCGCACCGGGAGGTTCTTGAGCGAGCGGCTGAAGTAGAAGTGGAGCGTGATCGGCTCCTCGACCTTGGCCAGCAGGGCCCGCGTGCCCGGGGAGAGCGTGTAGGTCTTGTCCGCGGTGAGGTCGACGCGCAGGCGCGCGGCGGAGGCGAGGTAGTTGATCAGGACGAGCGCGGCGACGAGGAGGACGACCGCGAGGGTTTTCTTGCCGGATTTCATGGCGGGGAATCGGGCGGAAGGTTCAGCGTTCGAGGGCGACGACGTTGAGGAACAACGCGAAGCCGGTGAGCGAGAGGAAGTAGACCACGCTGCGCAGGTCGATGAGGCCGCGGGTGATCGATTCGTAGTGGGGGATGAAGCCGAAGTTCGCGACGGCGTCGACCAGCGCGACCGGCAGGCCCCAGCCGTTGAGGAGGTCGGAGAGCACGCTGAAGCCGACGAGCACGAAGCCCAGGCACACCGCGAAGCCGAGGACGAAGGCGATGACCTGGTTCTTCGTCAGCGCCGACATGAGCGAGGCGATGGCGAGGCAGGCGCCGGCGAGGAGGAGGCCGCCGGCGTTGCTGCCGACGATCACTCCCCAGTCGGGCGAGCCGAGGTACCCGACGGTCAGCGCCAGCGGGAAGGTGAACAGCACGGCGAGGGCGAGGAAGAGCCAGCCGGCGAGGAACTTCCCGAGCACGGCCTGCACCGGGGTGATGGGGAGGGTGAAGAGCAGTTCGATGGTGCCGCCGCGGCGCTCCTCGGCCCAGAGGCGCATGCCGACGGCCGGCACGAGGAAGAGGAAGAGCCAGGGGAGGAAGCTGAAGAACGGTTCGAGCGACGCCGTGTTGGTGTCGAAGAACCGTCCGATGAAGAAGCAGCACCCGCTCGAGAGGAGCAGGAAGACGGCGAGGACGACGTAGGCCAGCGGGGAGCGGAAGTAGCCGGCGAATTCGCGTTTGAAGATCGCGGTGATCATGGGTCCAGGGGCGGTGGGCGGTTGTCAGTGGACAGTGGTTACGCGGTGGCGGCGGGGCCGAGGGTGAGTTCGCGGAAGACCTCGTCGAGGCGGCCCTCGGGGTGGCGGGCGCGCAGCGAGGCGGGCGTCTCGTCGCAGACGACGCGGCCGCGGGCGATGATGATCACCCGGGTGCAGAGCGCCTCGACCTCCTCGAGGATGTGGGTGGAGAGGATGATCGCCTTCTCCTTCGCCATGCCGGCGATGATGCGGCGCACCTCGCGCTTCTGGTTCGGGTCGAGGCCGTCGGTCGGCTCGTCGAGCACGAGGACCGGCGGGTCGTGGAGCACGGCCTGGGCGAAGCCGACGCGCTGCTTGTAGCCCTTCGAGAGTGTTTCGATGGGCTGGCGGCGCACGTCGACGAGGAAGCAGAGGTGGAGCGCGCGCTGGACGGCGGCGGACTGGGCGACGGGGTTGCCCGGGAAGCGCACGGCGGCGATGAAGCCGAGGAACTCCTCGACGGTCATCTCGGGATAGCTCGGCGAGCTCTCGGGCAGGTAGCCGACGAGGCGTTTGACGCCCACGGGATCGACGCGCACGTCGAGGTTGTTCACGCGGGCGGTGCCGGCGGTGGGCGGCAGGAACCCGGTGAGCATCTTCATGGTGGTGGACTTGCCGGCGCCGTTGGGCCCGAGGAAACCGAGGATGTCGCCGCGGTCCACGCGGAAGGAGACGCCGTCGACGGCCCGGATCGGTCCGAATTCTTTCACGAGGTTCTGGACTTCAATCATGGCGGAGGAGGGGGATGGTGGTGGGTCTGCTAAACACGCGCGGCGGCGGGTTGTTCCCTGCCGGTACCGGGCGCGGGAAACTCCGGATATGGATGCCCCGCGGCGTGTCCAGTTTTTCCTGTGCCCCTCATCCGGGCGACGGGTGCGGTTTCCGAATTTTTGATTTCCGCGCGGGCCGGGACAACATGCGCCCCATGCCGGTGCGGTTCACGACGGAGGCCGTGGGGACGCTTTTCAGGCCGTACGAGCGGTCGCTCGGCGTGCGCCTCGTGCTGGTCGCCCTGGCGTATTTCGCGTTGGCGCGGCTGGGGCTGGGCTTCGCGACGATCTCGGCGAACATCTCCCCGGTGTGGCCGCCCTCGGGGCTTGCGTTGGGGGCGCTGATCATCGGCGGGCTGCGGCTGTGGCCGGGCGTGGCGGGCGGGGCGTTGGCCGCCGCGCTCTGGGCTGGAGCGCCGCTGGACGCCGCGGTGCTCATGGCGACGGGCAACGCGCTCGAGCCGCTGGTGACCGTGGTGCTGCTGCGGCGGTGGGTTGGTTTCCGCGACGACTTCGAGCGGCCGCGCCATGTCGTCGGATTCATCCTCCTGTTCGGCCTGGTCGGCGCCCCGCTCTCAGCGGTGTTCGGCGCGGGCGCCTCGCTGCTGGCTGGGAAGGTCGGGCTCGAAGGCCTTCTCGCCGCGGGGCTGACGTGGTGGGGCGGCAATTTCGCGGGCGGGCTGGTGCTCGGGCCGTTGCTCATCGCGGCGCACCAGTTTGCGGTGCGGGTGCGGCCGGCGGCGATGTTGCGCGAGCTGGTCGGGCTGCTGGTGCTGCTGGTGTTGGTGTGCGGGACGGTCTTCGTGTGGGGGCCGGCCGGGTGGTTCACGCACCCGGCACTGCTGGTCCTTCCGTTCCCGCTGCTCGTGTGGACTGCCTGGCGGTTCGCCATCGGCGGCGCCGCACTGTCGCTGCTGCTGCTCGGCACGTCGGCCGTGTGGGGCACGGCGCTGGGCCGCGGGCCGTTCGCCGGCGCGGCGGGCGACGGAGGGTTCGGCCACCTGCTGGTCTACCTCGTGGTGGTCGCGTTGACGTCGCTGGTACTGGCCGCCTTCAACGTCGAGCGGGAGCAGGTCGTGGCGCGACTGCACCAACGCGAGTGGCAGCTCTCCGAGGCGCAGCGCATCGGCAGCATCGGCGTGTGGGTCTGGGATCTGCGCACGGACCGGTTCGAGCTGTCCACCGGTGCGCTCCACATCCTCGGGGAGACGCGGGCTCCGCCGGAGCCGACGGTGGAGGCGTTTCTCGGGCGGGTGCACCGGGATGACCGGGTCGCGCTTGAGGAGATGCTGCGGCGGGTGCAGCTCTCCGACCGGAAGGAGACGTGCGATGTCCGGTTGCTCCGGCCGGATGCGACGGAGCGGCAGGTGACCTCCGCCTGCGCCGCGCTCCGCGACGCCCGCGGCCAGGCCGTGATGCTGCTCGGGACGATCTTCGACATCACCGAGCGGAAACGCGCCGAGGACGAGCGGGCTGCGCTGCAACGCAAGCTGCTCGAGGCCCAGCGGCTCGAGAGCATCGGCCTGCTGGCCGGCGGCATCGCGCACGATTTCAACAACCTGCTCACGAGCATCCTCGGCTACGCGAGCCTGCTGCGCCGCAAGCAGCCGGAGGGCTCGCCAGCGGGCCCGGGGTTGCGGCATATCGAGGTGGCGGCGGAGCGGGCCGCCGATTTGTGCCGCCAGATGCTCGCCTATTCCGGGAAGGGACGGGTGCGCGTGCGGTCGGTCGACCTCAACGAGCTGGTGCGGGGAACGCTCGCGCTGGCCCAGACCTCCCTGGCCCCGGGGACGGAGAAGATCGGTTTTCTTCCGGGCGAAGGGATGCTCCGAGTTCGCGCCGACCTGCTCCAGCTGCGCCAGGTGCTGCTCAATCTCGTGATGAACGCCGCCGAGGCTTTGCCGGAGACGGGCGGCCGGGTGTCGGTGTCGACCGGGTTGATGGCCGTCGATCGCCCGTGGTTGGCCGCCGCCTACCTCGCGCCCGAACTGCCCGAGGGCGACTATGCGTATCTCGAGGTGGCCGACGACGGTTGTGGCATCGCGCCGGAGCTGCAGGCGAAGATCTTCGAGCCGTTCTTCTCGACCAAGTTTACGGGCCGCGGGCTCGGGTTGGCGGCCGTCGCCGGCATTGTGCGCGCCCACGGCGGGGCGGTGCGGGTGGCGAGCGCGCCGGGGCAGGGGGCGACCTTCCGGATCGTATTGCCCCTGGCGCCCGCGGAGCCGGAGCGGATCGAACCGGCGGGTGCGGTTTCCGGCGAGCCGACTCCGGTCGGCGCGGTGGCGGCGTCGCCGCTTCCGTGGCTGGTGGTCGACGACGAGGCCACGGTGCGGCAGGTCGCCGCGGAAATGCTCGGCGCGTCCGGCGTGGCGAGCGTCCTGGCGGCGGACGGTTTGCAGGCGCTCGGGTTGTTTGGCGCCGACGGCCGCGGTTTCCGTGCGGTGTTGCTGGACTACTCGATGCCGCAGCTCGACGGCGTGGAGACCTTCCGGCGCCTGCGCCAGCGTCGCCCGGACATCCCCGTGGTACTGATGAGCGGTTTTGCGGTGGAGGAGGCGCTGGAGCGCTTCACTGGGCTGGGCATCACTGGCTTTCTGCAGAAGCCCTTCTCGACCGGGGCACTCCTGACGGCGGTGGCGGCGGTGTCCGGCGGGGCGAAGTCCTGAGCGCCCATGCGGCGCCGGCCAGGAAAGGGGCGGCGGGTAGCGCCGCCCGATGGACCCCGAGCGGCACGCTTGCCAATCCCGGACTGCGTCGGTTGGCTGCGGGCCTCACCCCGATGAAAAACCCGACGACGGTTCTCGTGATTGCTCTGCTGGCGGTTGTGGCGGCCCTGCTGTGGCGCCTGGAGCGGCATACGGCGACGCTCGCCGAACTGGCCCGTGTGCAGATCGCGGATCGGGCGGAAGCCCGGCGCGCGGAGCAGGAGCGGCTTGCCGCTGCCGAGCGTGCCCAGACCGAGGCCCGCGCCCAGGCCGAGGCCGCCGCTGCGAAACACGCCGCCGAGACCGCCGCCGCCGAGTTGCGTGCGCGCGAGGAGGCGGCGCGGGCTGCGTTGCTTTCGACCCCGGTGCAGGCCGGCGAGGTCGTGTCGGAGATCCGGTTGGACAACCGCCAGGTGGTCCGCGACGCCACGGTTGTGGCGGTGCAGGCGACCAGCGTGAGCTTCAAGGTCGGGGCGCGCCTCTACAATATTCCCACCGAACAGCTGCCCGACGATTTGCGAACGCGGATCCGCAGGATGTTCCCCCAGTCCGAACCGGTGGGAGCGGCTGTCCAGCCCGAGGGTGTGGACGGGAACTAGCGGGCCTTCGCCCCCGCCGGCGTGACCGGTTTAGGTTTGGGGCCGGAGGTGGGTTCGCCCGAGTTCGGGCGAGCTTGCGGTGCCGGTCCGCCGAAGCCGGAACCCGTGGCATGGCGCCGGTTCCGGAAATTCCCTTGACCCCTCCCGCTCCGCGCCCGTCATGGCTCGGACTCCAGCGCCGTGATGTTCACCGACCACGACCTCCCGCAGCACAACGCGCCGACCTCCCACGGGGTGGCGCCGGTCGCCCGCACCAACGCGGCGACCACGGCGGACAGCCGGTGACGTCCGCCCCCCTCCGACCAGGAGCACCCACGCCATGAGCGACGCCCTGAAACACGAGTGCGGCATCACCCTGATCCGCCTGCTCAAACCGCTCGCCTACTACCAGGAGAAGTACGGCACGCCGCTCTGGGGGTTCTTCAAGCTGTTCCTCATGATGGAGAAGCAGCACAACCGCGGCCAGGACGGCGCGGGTGTCGCCGCCCTCAAGCTCGATGTG
>JAEXPG010000291.1 GCA_023447015.1 Verrucomicrobiota bacterium | reverse complement strand
GTCATCATCCGGCAGATGCTCCGCAAGGTCCGCATCAGCGATCCGGGCGACACCGAGTGGTTCTGGGGCGAGCAGGTTGATCGCGGCTCCTTCATCCGCGAAAACCGCCGCATCACCGAGGCGGGCGGCAAGCCGGCCGAGGGCGAGCCGATCCTCCTTGGCATCACCAAGGCGTCGCTCGAGACCGAGAGCTTCATCTCGGCCGCGTCGTTCCAAGAGACCACTCGTGTCCTCACCGATGCCTCCACGCTCGGCAAGGTCGACGGACTCAAGGGCTTCAAGGAAAACGTCATCATGGGCCATCTCATCCCGGCCGGTACGGGTCTGCCGCAGTTCAAGAAGCTGCGCATCTCCCTGCCGTTCGGCGGCGAGATCCCGGAAGGTGAGCCCCTTCCGGCCACCGACGAGGCGAGCTGATTCCGTCAACAGTCTTCGCGGACCCAACGTCCGCTTTCCAAGAACCCCCGGCCCGCGCCGGGGGTTCTTGTTTGTGCCCATCCCGAGGCCACGCGATCTGCCATTGTCCCAACCGGAAACCGCCGGGGAGCGTTCGCGAACGACCGCTGGCATCAACGCTGACAACGTTGCGCCATATCGGGCCTCGCTATCCTTGGCCGCCCCAGCCGGCCGCATGGTACGAACCAGTGGCGCAGAATCCGCCGGATGAACCGTCTTCGTTCCAGTGCCCAACTCGGGAAATCAGGTCGATATGGCCCGGCGACTCGCCGATCATGCGCGCACAGGTGCGCAACACGGACTGCCGACGATCCCTCTCTACCCTGGGACAGCACTTTGTGCGCTCCGGGTTCGACTTGAGGCCAATCGCCCGGAGCGCTTGGCGAGCGTCCAATACCTCCATCATCCTGTCGCAGCAGGCTCGCGGATCACCTATCGGTCTCTGGTTTCGCCGAGAGAACCGTGGCCACCCGGATGTAGAAAGGAAACCATGCACGTTGGTCGTGAACCGTGGCGGCGATCTTGGCGGCTGCGCCGAGCGCCGGTGGAGCGACCGAGAATGGTGGGGGATCTGCGTGGCCCCTGCACCCTGCGGGGGGCCGGCGTCCGGTATCCGGCGGCCCAGCAGGGATCTGGTTCAGCCTAGAACTCCACGTCGCGGCAGTGCAGTTCGAGCTCACGGCAAATCTTCTCGATCTGCTCGGGGGCGAGCGGCGTTTCGCTCCGCACGTTCACCGCGTTGAGCACCTGCTTGTGGTTGACGACGCTTACCAAGCCTCTGCCGGTGATTTCGACCCACCAGCCAGGGATGGTCAGCAGGGGCAGCGCCTGGATGCGATAACCGGTGGTCTGCATGATCCATTTGGTGAAACTAGCGGCTTCACCCTCGATGCTGGCGACGGTTTCCCGGTCGGGGCCCCAGGGCCACATCAGGTTCTTCCCGTCGAAGGTCACCTCGTGGTCGCGATTCGCGTTCTTGCCGGCGTCGCGCTGGCGGGTTTCCGACTCGATGATCGTCACGCCATTGGGGCCCACGAGAACATGGTCGAGGTCGATGCGGGACTCGACGCCGTGGATGGCCACGTCATGGAAGAGGCGGAACCCTTGGGCGAGGAGCGGCGCGAGTTCCTCGGCCACGGCCCGTTCGCCGAGGTAGCGCAGTTCGAGGTCCCGACGCAGATTGAGCTGCTGGTACAGGTGCCGGCCGGCGAAGAAGGCGAGGGCGGCGAAGGCCAGCCAGCCCAGCACGGCGGTGGCGAACTGCGCGGCGCCTTCCATCAGTGGCACGTACAGCAGCAGGGCGAGTCCGAGAAAGAGGGGCAGGAGCACGCAGGCGAGGAGGGTGAGCGGCAGGCGGGCTTCGAGTTGACGAAGGACGCGGAGGGAGAGCTCGCCCGGTCCGCGCAAGAGTTTGAACTCGACAGGGGGACGGCGGGCGCGGGTGCGCTGTTTCCAGTGGAAAAGGGCCGCGCTCGCAGTGGAGAGCAGCAGGCCGTAGCCGAAAACGCCTGAAATCAATGCAGTGGTCATCCAATCCTCCGTGTGCTTGTGTTCTGAACGCAGAATCCTCGTCTCGTCCCCGCCGGGCGGCAATTCCTCCCCGGGGGCAGGGTGCAAGCAAACGGTTTTTTCGCCGGTGCGGCGCCGGAGGCGCGCGCTCGGGGCGCGTCGGGCTGCCTGGTTGCGGCCTTGCGCCGCCGGGAAGCGGGATGCACAACCGCCGGTTTCCCTCATGAATTGGATCCTGGCCAGCCTGGTCGCGGCGCTCTTCCTCGGCATCTACGAACTATGCACCAAGCATGCGGTGCACGGGAATGCGGTGCTCCCCGTGCTCTTTCTCAGCTCGGTCTGCTCGGCCACGGTCTGGACGGCGCTGATGGCGGTGGACGCCCTGGCGCCCGGGTCGCTGCCGGCGGCTCTGACGACTGCGCAGTTGGACTGGTCCGGGCACCTGCAGCTGGCGGGCAAGTCTGCGCTGGTGGCCTCATCGTGGATGTTCACCTATTTCGCGATGAAGCATCTGCCGGTCTCGATCACCTCGCCGATTCGCGCCACCGGGCCGATCTGGACGATCGCCGGGGCGCTGGTGGTGCTTGCCGAACGTCCAACCATGCTGGAATGGCTCGGCATCGCGACGACGCTGGCCTCGTTCGTGGGGTTGTCGTTCGCCGGGCGAGGGGAGGGGATTGCGTTCCATCGCGACCGGAGAATCGGATACATGGTGGCGGGGACGCTGCTCGGCGCGGTCAGCGCGCTCTACGACAAGTATCTCCTCGGCACCGCGGGTTTCACGGTCCCGACGGTGCAGGCCTGGTTCTCGGTCTATCTCGCGGTCTTTTTCCTGCCGCTGGCGATCGGCTGGAAGCGCCGGTGGTGGCCCCGCAACGAATTCCACTGGCGCTGGAGCATCCCGTGTATCGCGGCGATGCTGCTGATCTCCGACTACGTCTATTTCGGTGCGCTGCAGGACAAGGATGCCTTGGTGTCCCTTGTCTCGAGCCTTCGTCGCGGGAGCACGTTGGTGGCGTTCACCGGCGGGCTGGTGCTTTTCGGGGAGAAGAACGGCCTGAAGAAGCTTCCCGCGGTGCTGGGCGTGCTCGCGGGCATCGTGCTTACCGTCTTCGGCCGTCAGCGCTGAACGGCGCGCCTTGGGATCGCGCGCATCCCGCCGCGTGGACTTCAAGATAAGGATACGAGATCGCGGCGGGCTGGCTCGCGCTCATGGGGGCTATTCCTCGCGGCGCCGATCACTCGGGGCGTCCACCTCCGCCGGAGTACTGCGC
>JAEXPG010000359.1 GCA_023447015.1 Verrucomicrobiota bacterium | reverse complement strand
CCGCCCCGCGGCCGGCCGCCATGCCCGTTCTGGGCGCCGGGTTGACGGGGCGGCGGGGCGGTCGTTCGCCGGAGGACTATTGGAACGTGCTGCAGGCTGCGGATTCCGGACGCGGCGAACTCCAGTTCCTCGTCGAGGACCTGTTGAACCACGACACGGTGTGCGGCCGCATCCCGCCGCACTTCGAGGCGTTGGGCCGGCACGTGCTGCCGGCGCTGGCGCGGCTCGGACGGCCGCTGCGCCTGGCTTCGTTGGGCTGTTCCACCGGGGAGGAAGTCTACACGATGGCGATCGTCGCGGCCGAGACCTTCGGCGTGGATGGATCGCCCGCGGTCGAGATCGCGGGCTTGGATCTCTCGGCGCGGGTGCTCAAGGTCGCGCGCGCCGGGATCTTCCAGCCCCCCAGCTTGCGCGAACTCTCCTCGGCTCAGCGGGAGCTCGGCTTCCTCCGGCGCCCCGACGGTTTCCATGTGCGTCCGGAGATCGTGCGGCGGGTGACCTTTCTCCAGCACAACATCATGCGACCGCTGCCCTTGGTCGGTGTGGATGCGGTCTTCTGCCGGAATGTCCTCATCTATTTCAACACGGACTCGGCCCAGCAGGTTCTCGGGCATATCTGGGCCTCCCTCGCGCCCGGCGGGTGGTTGTTCCTCGGTCCCTCCGAGTCCGCCCTGCATCTGCGCGAATGGTTCGAGCCCGTTTCCTTCGCCGAGACCACGCTATATCGCCGCCGCCAGCCATGAAATCCTCCTCCTCCGACCAACTCCTCCGGCTTGTGCAGCGACTGGGCGAGCAGCTCCAGGCCGGCCGATCCGATACGGCCGCACTGACACGGGCGCAGGCCGACACCGGCGAACTCGAGAAGCAGGCGTCGGCGGCGGGCTTCGCATTGCTCGCCGGCGCGGCCATCTTCCTGCAGCAACGCCTCGACCAGATCGTCGGGAGTCCGGTGCCGGATGCGGGTTTGGATGCTTTGGCCCAGGCTTGGCTCACCCACGGCCCGATGCTGTTGCGGCCGGACACCGACCCCGCCTTGGATCGCGCGTGGTACAGTCTTCAACCGCTGCTGACCGTGGCCTCGGAGGAGGCGCCGGTACCTGTGCCGGAAGTTGACGCACCAACCACCGCTCCGTCGGTCCCGGTCGATGTTGCTGCGGATACCGGCGGCTTTCTCGATAGTGTGGACGGCGGGGTTGCTCCGGTTCGTGCGGCAACCGGCTCCGCGAACCAAACACCGGCCGCACCGGATGGGCTCGTCTCCGCAGAGGCGGAGGAGGAGCCCGTGCTGCCGGAGTTCGTCGAGGCCTTCACCCATGAGGCCCGCGAAGCCTTCGAGTCGATGGAGCAGTCCATCCTCGCCTGGGAGAAGAGCGGGGGCCGGCTCACCGATCTGTCCAACGTCTATCGCCTGGCCCATTCGGTGAAGGGCGCCGCGTATTCTGTCGGCCTGCGGCCGTTCGGCACGGTGCTGCACCGGTTGGAGGATCTGCTGGAGGAGATGGTCGAGGAACGTGCCACCGCGGCCCCTGCCTCCGTGTCCGCGCTCGTGCTCGGCCTCATCGACCGCCTGCGCGCCGACCTCGCCAGTGGCGAGACGACCCGCCCGACTTGGCGGGGGATTTCCGAGGAGTTGATCGAACGTGTCATGGCCGTGCGGGCGACGCTGACGGCGACCACGCCCTCGTCCGCCCTGGAGGAAGAGCCCGTTGCGGCGAGTTCGCCGGTGGCTGCGACCGCTCCGGTCGAACCGGCGACGGAGACTGAACCCGTTCCGGCATCGGGCGACAACCGCCCGGAGCAGGGGACCATCCGCGTCGAGGCCGCGCATCTCGACAAGCTCATGAACCTGGTGGGCGATCTGCTCATCAACCGCCACCGTCTCAACCGGAAGCTCGAACAGGTCACCTCGCTGCGGAGCGAACTGGTGCGGGCGCGCGAGCGTCTGTTGCATGTGGTGGGCGACTTCAACACCAACTACGAGTTCTCCCAGCGCCGCCAGGCCCTCGCACCGACGCCGGCCGACGGCTTCTCCGAACTGGAGTTGGACCGCTACGACGACTTCAACATCCTGGCCCGCTCGCTGGTCGAGATCGCGGCCGACACCGAGGAGATTGTCACGCAGATCGACGGGCACTTCGGCTCGTTCTCCGAAGAGGCGGTGCAGTTCACCTCCATCACCCGTCAGTTGCAGGAAAACGTGGCCCACACCCGCATGGTGCCGCTGGAGCAGCTCATGCGGCGGCTCCGGCGCGCGGTGCGCGATGCCTGCAGCTCCGAGGGCAAGACCGTGGACTTCGTCGCTGAAGGCGCCGACAACCGGGTCGACAAGTACATCAGCGACCAGCTCTTCCGCTCGCTGTTGCACATCGTGCGCAATGCCGTGGCCCATGGCATCGAACCGGCCGCCGAGCGGGTCGCCGCCGGCAAGCCCGCGGCGGGACGCCTGCTGGTCCGGTGCCACACCGAGGCCGGACGTCTGATCCTGGAGTTCACGGATGACGGTGGCGGCCTGCGTCGCGACGCCATCGTCCGCGTGGCTCGTGCCCGCGGATTGCTCGGCCCCCAAGCCGAGCTCGACGACGCCCAGTTGGCTGAGGTCATTTTCCAACCCGGCTTCTCCACCTCGACCGTCACCACCGACGTGTCCGGTCGCGGCGTCGGTCTCGACGTCGTGCGGCGGGAGCTGATCAACCTTGGCGGCTCCGTCACGGTCACCAGCCGGCCCGGTGTGGGGTGCACGTTCCGGCTCACGCTGCCGGTCACGCTGGCGATCAACCAGGTGATGTTCGTGCAGTGCGGCGAGCGCAGCTACGCCTTGCCGATCGACTTCGTCGAGCGTGTCGTGCCGGCGCCGGCTTCGGCCTTCTCCCGCACCGGAGGAGCCGAGATGCTCATGCTGGACAAACAGCAGACG
>JAEXPG010000289.1 GCA_023447015.1 Verrucomicrobiota bacterium | reverse complement strand
CCCTGCGTTGGTGCCGAGTCACTCAATCACCCGCGGCGGCGCCTGACCGGCGCCGCCGCTTTTTGTTCAACAACGTCGAAGTGGGGGCGCAGCCGGCGCCGATGACCGGTTTCGCCACGAAGTGCCAGCCACTGCGGAGCCGATCATAGGCAGCAGCCGCGTGTGCCTGTTTTCACGCCGCGCGGGCGGCTTGGGCGAGCAATGGCAGGGCTGCGGCCGGGGGCGCGAGCGGCTCGTCGGTCTCTGCATCCTCAGCTTCCGGCAGAGGGTACATCTGCCGGAAGTGCTCCCACTCGATGAGCTCGAAGCGACCGTCGAGATGCTCGACCAGCGCGGTGAGCGACTCGACCCAGTCGCCGGAATTCAGGTAGTGGATGCCGTCGACCTGCTTGTCGGCGGCGGTGTGGATGTGGCCGCACATCACGCCGGTGCAGCCGTGCCGGCGGGCGAGCTCGACGATCTGCTCCTCGAACTTGGAGACGAAGTTCACCGCCTCCTTCACGCGGGCCTTGATCGCCTTGCTGATCGAGTAGTACTCAAGGCCGCGCCAGGCGCGGTAGCCGTTGTAGAGGCGGTTGATCCGCATGAGCAGCTGGTAGCCGAAGTCGCCGAGGTGCGAGAGCCACACCATCTTCATCGTGATGGCGTCGAGCACGTCGCCGTGGAGCACGAGGTAGCGGCGGTCGGTGCCCTCGTGGATGTGCTGCTCGACGATCTGGAGGTTCTCGAACTGGAGCGGGAGGAAACGGCCGAGGATGTCGTCGTGGTTGCCGCGGAGGTAGACGATCTGGGTGTCGCGCTTCTCGAGCATCTTGAGCACGATCCGGATGAACCGGGAGTGCTGCTTGGTCCAGCTGCCCGAGCGGCGCAGCTGCCAGCCGTCGATGATGTCGCCGTTGAGGATGAGCTTCTCGCAACGGACGTTCTTGAGGAAATGGTTCACCTCGCGCACCCGGCAGTCGGCGGTGCCGAGGTGGACGTCGGAGAGGATCACGGTCTTGACGCGGAGCTTTTGCATGCGGTGCGCCTGAGCGCGCAGAGTGTATAGCAGACCCGCCGCGCACCGCCTAGGGGGCGGGCCGGAATGTCACCGAAACGTCACCGGAGGGCTGCGCTCGGCCACCATTGGGCGGGCTTCTCCGGCGGGAGAGCAGACACCGACCTCGGTCTCGTTCACATGAACGGTCGCATCTATGACCCGCTGCTGGGCAGGTTCCTGTCCGCCGACATCGTCGTCCAGAACCCCACCAGCCTCCAGAGCTACAACCGCTACAGTTACGTCCTCAATAACCCGCTGACGAATACCGATCCTACCGGGTTCTATTCGATTCTCGGGCTAGAGTTTACCGATGGCGGGGGCGTGTTGGGCTTCATGAAGGACGCCCAAGGGTACATGAATGCCGCGACTTCGGGAGCGGCAGAGGGTGCCGTCGCCTATGGCAAAGGTTTGGTTCAGGGCGCCGTTGCCACCCTGGAAGGAACAGCCAGTGCCATCGCTCACCCAATCGACACCGTACAAGCTACTGCTGATGGCCTTGGCACCTTGGCAGGGCGGGCGATCTACGACACCGGCGGGTTGGTCAGCGATATCAAGAATGTCACCGTCGAAACCCTCAGCGATCCGAACAAGATCGGGCAGGTAGTGGGGTCGGTCGTGGCCGACACCGCGCTTGGTGTCGGCATGGCCAAGGTGGCCGACAAAGCCATGGATGCCGGAAAGGCATTGGCGAAACTCGACGACGCCGCACCGGCTCCGAAGCTTGCGAGCGCCGTGCCCGAGCAGGCACCGACGACTCAGATGGGCTGTTTCGTCGCGGGCACCTTGGTGCTCACGGCCGACGGGTTTGAGCGGATCGAGGACGTGCAAGTGGGCGAGCTGGTACTGTCGTTCAATGAAAACACGGGCGAGTTCGAGCTGAAACCAGTCCTCGTCACCTCGGAGCGCGACTATTCCGGCGACTTCGTGATCGTCGGCGTCGACGGCGTTTCAATCGAGGCGACCGGCAACCATCCGTTCCTCGTCCTCGCCGGGCAGGATCTGGATCAGCGGCCGGAGGTGACCGAAATCAAACTGGCGCAGACAGCCGGGAAGTACGGGCGCTGGGTCGAGGCGCGGCACCTGCACATTGGCGACACGGTACTGCTCGGCGCCGGTGAAACAGCCGTTGTCGGCAGCCTCAACCGCTACGTCGGCCGCGCTCCGGTCTACAACTTCCTCATTGCCGACAACCACACGTACCTCGTTTCGGAGGCTGGCGTGGTCGTGCACAACAATCCGTGCGCGCAACCGGCAGGTGGAACTGGCGCCGGTATTGACTACAAGCTTAAGCAGCCGGAAGGCGTTTCTAGCGCAGAATGGAAAGGGAAGATGGATGCGCTGAATGAACAAGCTGCTGCAGGCGAAGCCAAGATTGTCCATGAACCGGATCGCCCGCCAGAAGCCCTGCAAGCGCAACGACAAGCGCGATCGAGCGGCATGATCCAAGAAGGGCATCACGCTGACCATGCATTGGACCTGCAATTCGGTGGAAAACCAGGAATCGAAAATATCCGGTCGACGCCGGCGCGGATCAACACGAGTGTGGGAGCACAGGGGAAAGCCCGCCTATCGTATCCAGATGGCACGAAGATCCGGCGATTTGTCGATGAATGAGTTAGCAACAGAACTCTTCCCGAAACTTGGGTTCAGGCGTGAGCCGCTTTCATGCGCACCACGCCAAATCTGTGGCTTTGAGTTCCCCAAAGGCCTTGCTGCATTGCTGTCTGTTGCCGATGGGTTCTCAACGCTCGACGGTCTGTTTCGGGTCTTCGGAACTCGTAAAGACGATGTGATGCCAAGCATCGAAGAATGGAACCGCTCTGATTGGAAAATTGGCTATGGAGAGCTTGTGGCGGACACGATGTTTTTCGCTGAGGATGTCTTCGGAGACCAGTACGGGTACCGATTCCGCGGGACTCGCGATTTTATCCGTTTTCGCTGCGAGGGTGGTATTACTGAATTGGTGCCCGATGGGATCAATTGGCTCATTGCTTCCCTTATGGACCCGTTCGGGGTCGGCGGCCTCGATGCCCAGCTTTGGAGTGATGCGAAACAAATG
>JAEXPG010000268.1 GCA_023447015.1 Verrucomicrobiota bacterium | reverse complement strand
GGGTTTTCGGATCCGCCGGAGCGGTTGCAATCGTTCTCGCCGGCTCGGACACCGCCGGGGCGACCGGGGCGGCCACCGGCGCCTCCGCTGCACGCGCCGCGGGGCCGGCCGACTGCCGGGCCACGATCTCGCGCAGGGCGACAAGCGTGTCCTCGCCGATCGCGACCGTCTTGTCGCCGTCGGCCTTGCGGCGCCGAAGCTCGTCGGCCACCGCGAGCAGTTGTTCGCGCAACGCCATGGATCAGCTCTGCCAGATCGGCTTCACCGGCGCGCCCGCGGCCTGCGGATTGCGGGCGGCATCCTCGCGCAGCGCCAGAAGGCGGTCCACGTACTTGGCCAGCATGTCGTACTCGAGATTCACCCGGTCGCCCGCCTTCCGTCCGCCGAGGTTGGTCGCCTCCATCGTGTGCGGGATCAGCCAGATCGAGAACCACTCGTCGGTCACCTCGACCACCGTGAGCGACACGCCGTCGACGGCGATGCTGCCCTTGGGCACGAGCAGGCCGCGGTACTGCGCCGGATAGCGCACCCGCAGGTAGCGGTCGGCGCCGCGCGGTTCCAGCACCGCGATCTCGCCGGGGCCGTCGATGTGGCCGGTCACGAAGTGTCCGCCCATCTTGCCGTCGGGCCGCAGGCTGCGCTCGAGGTTCACCACCCCGCCCGCGCCCACCTGGGAAATGTTCGTCAGCCGCACCGTCTCCTCGAGCAGATCGAAGCTCAGGCGGTTCGCCTCGCGCGCGACGACGGTGAGGCAGCAGCCATTCACCGCGATGCTGTCGCCGACGCTGGTGCCCTGGGTGACGACCGACGCCTCGACCACGAGGCGCCAGGCGGCGGCCATGTGCTCGAACGAAACGACGCGACCGGTCTCTTCGACGATCCCCGTGAACATGGCCGGCAAGCATCGGGCTCCCCCGCGGCCCTGCAATCGATTTTTACAGCCCCCCGGCCCCCGCACGCCCGCGATTGCCCCATGCCGGCGGCTGCACATCCTCCGCCCCACGATGCGTTTCCGCCACCTGCTCCCGCTCGTCGCCGTCCTCCTCGGCGTCGGTCTGCTGCCCCTTGGCTGCGCCAAACGGGAAACCCTCGCCGACGCCGGACGCCGCACCGGCACGCTGCACCTCGCGCTCAACTCCGAACCCGGCGAGCTCGACCCGCAGCGCCAGGTCAACATGGACCAGATGAGCGTCGCCCTCGCCCTTTTCGAAGGCCTTGCCGCGCTGGACGAGCGCACCTCCCTTCCCGTGCCCGCCGCCGCCGAACGCTGGGAGACCTCCGCCGACGGCCTCACCTGGACCTTCCGCCTCCGCCCCGATCTGCGCTGGTCCGACGGCACGCCGCTCACCTCCGAGGATTTCGCCTGGTCCCTTCGCCGCGCCCTCACTCCGGCCCTCGCCTCGGAATACGCCTACGTCCTCTACCCGATCCGGGGCGCCGAGGAGTTCAACGCCGGCCGCCTGACCGATCCCGCCACGCTGGGCATACGCGCGGTCGACGCGTCCACGCTCGAGCTGACGCTCGCCCAGCCCACCCCCCTTCTGCCGGCGATCCTCACCCTCCCCGTCGCCTTCCCGATCCCGCGGCAGTCCCTCGCCAAGGCCGCCGCCGCCGGCGACGAACGCCGCTGGACCCGCCCCGAGTTCATCGTGGGCAACGGCCCGTTTGTCCTCACCGCCTGGTCGCCCAACCGCCAGCTCGTCACCGCCCGCAACCCGCATTTCCACGAGCCCGCCAAACTCTCCGCGCTGGTCTTCCATCCCTACGAACAGGCGAGCGCCCAGGAGGCCGCCTTCCGCACCGGCCAGCTCCACCTCACCGCCGACCTGCCCGCCACCCGCATCGCCCACTATCGCGCCACCCAGCCCCAGGCGCTGCGGACCGAGCCGGTCCTCGAGGCCAACTTCCTGCGGTTCAACACCACGCAACCGCCCTTCGACGACGCCCGCGTCCGCCGCGCCTTCGCGCTCGCCGTCGACCGCCGCGCCCTGGTCGAGTCCGTGACGCTGGGGGGCCAGGCCCCGGCCGCCACGCTCACCCCGTCCGGACTTCCCGGTTACACACCGCCGACGGGCGTCGCCTGCGATCCGGCCGCCGCCCGCCGGCTTCTGGCCGAGGCCGGCTATCCGGAGGGCCGGGCCTTCCCCGCGACCGAAGCGATCACCTTCACCTCCGACCTCAACCAGAAGGTCCTCGAAGCCCTCCAGCAGATGTGGCGACGCGAGCTCGGCATCACCATCGCCCTCGCGCCCAAGGAGAAGAACGTCTGGATCGCCGACGAACGCCGTCTGGCCTACCAGCTCTCGCTCGCCCGCTGGATCGGCGACTACGCCGATCCGGTCGCCTTCCTCGAGCTCTTCCGCACCGCCGGTGGCAACAACGCCACGGGCTGGTCCGACGCCGAGTACGACCGCCTCGTCCAGGCCGCCGCCGCCGAGTCCGCGCCCACGCGCCGCAACGCCCTCTTCCGCGAGGCCGAGGAGCGCCTGCTCGCCGCGCTGCCCATCGCGCCGCTCTACCACGGCACCCGCGCCTACCTTGCCGACCCGGCCGTGCGCGGCTGGGAGCCGGCTCTGCTGGGCTTCCGCCGCTACCAGCACGTCTGGCTGGAGAACTGAGCGTACGCAGATCCGGTCCGCCGGGATGATTCCCGCGTCCCCACCGGAGCGGACGAAGTCGGGCGCGTGACGGGCCCTGCCCCTGCGGAGGCAGGGCCGATTCGCGCCACCTCCGTTTTCAGCTACCCTCCGCCGCTCCTTCCACCCCGTCGAGCCATGCACCCCGTCGCAGCCGCCTGGATGTTTGCGTTGGTTCCGGTCGCCCTCGCCTCCCCACTCGAGCCGCAGTCCGTCGCTCCCCAGTCCGCCCCCCTCCCGCCCCGAGTCGCACCCGCGCCGACTGGCCGCACCGCGGCGGCTCCACCGGTCGCCGCGGCCGCAGCGGCCTACTCGATCGGCGAGCCAAGCAACGAAGAGCAGTTCTACCTCGAACTGATCAACCGCGCGCGCACCGCTCCCGCCGCCGAAGGCGCCCGCCTCGCGGCCTCGACCGACCCGCAGATCCTCGCCGCGTATTCCGCCTTCGGCGTCGACCTGACCCTGTTGCAGGCCGAGCTGGCCGCGCTGCCCGTGCGCCCCCCGCTCGCCTTCAACGCCAAGCTCCTCCAGGCCGCGCGCGACCACACCACCGACCAGTACAACCACGCCTTCCAAGGCCACACCGGTTCCGACGGACGCACGCTCGAACAGCGCATCGCCGCCGTCGGCTACACCTGGACGATGCTCGGCGAGAACACCTACGCCTACGCCACCGCCGCCGAGGACGGACATGCCTGCTTCGAGGTGGACTGGGGAAGCGGCGGCACCGGCGGCATGCAGGACGGGCGCGGCCACCGAGTGAACAACCACGCCGACTTCCGCGAGATCGGCATCGGCGTGAAGAACGGCACCAACACCGCCGGCGGCAAAACCGTGGGCCCCCAGCTCGTGACCGAGGACTTCGCCACCGGCGGCATGACCTTCGTCACCGGTGTCGCCTACTACGACCGCGACGGCGACGGCTTCTACACCCCGGGCGAGGGCATCGGCGGCGTGAACGTTTTCATCTCCGGCACCGAGACGTACGCCGTCACCGCCGCCTCCGGCGGCTACGCCGTGCCGGTGCCGTTCGAGACCACCACCCGCACGGTCACCTTCAGCGGGCTGGGCTTCAACACCCCGAACACCGTCGCCATCTCTTCGGGACACAAC
>JAEXPG010000156.1 GCA_023447015.1 Verrucomicrobiota bacterium | reverse complement strand
GGTTGCAGCCCACCAGACCGGACCCTATCGCAGGTTGCGTGGAACCGGACGGAACTCCGTCGCCACCCACTAACGCCCTCCGCCGCGACGCAGGCCGAACTTGGCACACAGCATGCGGAAACCGCTCCGCTCCACGTATCGTCAACCTCCGCCCCGGCATCCCTATGATACGCCCAATCCAACCCCGACTCTCCCGCCTCCTGGCTTGCGCCATCACACCGCTTGGGCTCGCGCTCCTCGCCCACTCGGCCGCGGCCGAAACCAAGGAGAAGGTCCAGGCCCTCGACCGCACCGTGGTTGCGGTCACCGATTTCACCGAGGCCGGCCGCGCGTTCCCCGTGCCCACCGCGCAGCACCCGGTCTACTACACCGGCATCAACGCCGGATTCCGGGCCTATTTCGGCTCCGTTTTCGCCGGGGACAAGCCGCCGGACCAGAAGGCCATGCTGCAGGTGATCACCAAGGTCCTGGCGGACCAGCATTACCTGCCGGCCTCCGAGGCGCATCCCGCCACCCAGTTCATCGTCGTCTCCTGGGGCACCCTGGGCGCCAACAGCCAGGGCGGCGCCGGCGCGGCCCTCGGCTTCCTCGGCGGCGACAAGTTCGACCTCCTGTGGGAGAAGGGTGAGGTCCCGGGACACATCGGGGCCGAGATCTTCTCCCGCCGCTGGCGCGGCAGCGAGGCCGAGACCGTGCTCGAGCTCTCCGGCCGCAGTCTCTACGCCGTCCTCATCCGCGCCTACAGCCTCCAGGCCGCCATCGACGGCCGGATCGAGAAGCTCTGGGAATCGCGCCTCGCCAGCCCGACCCTGAGCACCAACCTCGCCGCCGCCCTGCCGGGCCTGGTGGTGGCCGGCCAGCACATCATCGGGCGCGAGACACCCCAGCCGTTCGTCGGCAACGGCGCCCGTTCCCGCCAAGCCTGGGTGGAGATCGGCGAGTCCGAAGTGGTCGAATACATCGACGCCACCGAGGCGACCATGGCCGAGGTGCGGCGCACCCAGACCTCCGCCGCTGCCGGGAAACAGTAGGCCCCGCCCGCCCGGCCCGCGAGCGGCGCCGCCCCCTCGCAGCACCGCTCGGGCGGCTCGTCACCGGCCGCCCCGTACCGCCGGTTGCTCCGCCAGTTTCCGCAGCGCACCGGCCAGCAGCGTCTTGCCCGGTTCCACGCGGTGCCACGGCGACGCGCCCGACGGGTGCGGCAACGGCAGCACGTCAAACCGGTGGCCGCGCCACTCCGTCGGGAAGACATGGCCGATCCGCTCCGTCAGCAACGCCGGCGCGAGAAACTGGTTCATCGCCAGCTTGCCCACCGCGATCACCAGCTGCGGTTCCAGCAACTTCACCTCCGCTTCCAGCCAGCGGGAACAGTTCGCGATCTCATCGTCCTCGGGCACGCGGTCGCCGCCCTCGGCTTTCTTGCCGGGAAAACAGCGGCACACCGCTGCGAAGTGGACGCGGTCGCGCGTCTCGTCCTCGGTCCAGCCCAGCGCGGCGTGGAACCACTTGAAGAGCGTCTTCCCCGCCGTCCACGCGAACGGCCGGCCGAGCACCGGCTCCTTGTCGCCCGGCGCCTGCCCGACCAGCAGCACCCGGCTGTCCACCGGCCGCCCCACCACCACCGGTTTGTGCATGCGCGGACACAGCGTGCACGCGCTCAGTTTCGCGAGATGACGTCGGATCGGATCGGCGGCCATGCCCCGACTCCAGCCGCGCCCCCCGCCCGGCGCCAGCGCGGAAAGCGCCCCCGCCCACGTCCCTCCCCGGCGTCCGTCTCCCCACACACACCAGCAGCCCACCCGTCCGTCATCATCCAGTCGCCAATTACCGGATATTTGTAACATAATATGTTACATTCCGCTGGGGTCGCTCGCCTTGCGGACGGGAGCCGATATCTGATCGCCATGTCCC
Organism: Verrucomicrobiota bacterium; assembly: GCA_023447015.1. Classification (GTDB taxonomy): domain Bacteria; phylum Verrucomicrobiota; class Verrucomicrobiia; order Opitutales; family Opitutaceae; genus CAJCBL01. The sequence goes on along the minus strand of JAEXPG010000156.1, from coordinate 4,611 downwards.
TCGCACCATCACCCACGGACTACCCGGCCCTGCTCGGCTTGGTCGAAGCCCTCTGGGCGGCCGCCTGCACCCCGAGCCGGAAGCCCGCCCGCCGACGCGCCGCCGACCGGCCCGGCTACAACTGCACTCTCCGGCCGGGTGAAGACACTCCGCTCTGGAACAGCCTGGTCCGCATGGCGCTACCGCTCCTGAAGAAACACGGCACCAAGGCCCACCTTGCCCGCATCCTCGGCCTACCACGCCAGCGGCTGAATACCCTCTTTGTGAGCCGCACCGCCACGCCCGATGCCGAGCGCACCCTGCAGTTGCTCGTCTGGATCGCCCGGCGCCAGCACGGGAAAGACCTCGGCTGAGACCGCACAGCGCACCCCGAAAAGGTGCTGCAATAGACCAAAACTCCGGAGGCACCGCGCATCCCGCGCCGGCCGAACCGCAGCGCGGAGCCGCGGCTCAGAACAGGAACGCCAGCGGCAGGTGCAGCGCCGCCCAGAGGGCGAAACGCACCAGCGCGGCCCGGCGCACCGTGCCGGCGAGCGAGGCGAAATAGATCCCCTTGGCAAGGGTGTTGACCATCATCGCCACCAGGATCGCCGAGACCAGGAGCCGCGCGGGCGCCGGATTGCTCTGCACCAGCGAGAGGATGAACGGGTCGATGTCGACCACGCCGACGACGCCCGCCAGCCCGAGCAACGCCGAGTCGCCGAAATGGCCCTGCACCAACTTGGTCGCGACCATCAGCACCACGAACAGCAGCGCAAACGCGAGCGCCGGCACGATCTCGAAGGGATTCTGCAGCGAGCCGACCGGGCCATGCTCCACCGGTTCCGCCGCAGGACGCACCAGCCACGCGAGCAGGAACCCCACTGCACAGAGCGCCCCGAGTTTCCATATCAGCACCGGGAGGAAGGCCGCATTGAGGAAGCCGATCAGCGCGAGGATGCGCAGATACATCACGCTGCTCGCCAACAGCGCCGCCTGCAGCGCGTGATGCGCCTGCCCGGGCTGACGCTGGGCGACGCGCCCCGCCGCCACGCTCACCGCCGTGCTCGACACGATGCCGCCGGCCAGGCCCGAAAGCCACCAGCCGAACTTCGCGCCAAGCTTCTTGATCATGAAATAGCCGGCGAACCCGACCGAGGACACCATCACCACGATCCACCACAGCTTGTGCGGGTTGATGGCGAACTGGGTGAACGCGCGATCCGGCACGATCGGGAGCACCAGCGCGGTGACGATCAGGAACTTCAACACCGCCAGAAACTCCGCCGTGTCGAGCACCTCGACCAGCCCCTCGAGCCGCGACTTCTCCGAGAGGAGCAGCGTGCCGATGATCCCCAACGCCAGCGGCACCCACGGTGGAGCCAGCAGCGCGAGCGCTCCGATGGCGAACGTCAGCAGCACCGCCGCCTCGGTCGTCCATCCGGTGCGGTTCATCCGCAGCTTCGCGAAATACTGCAGCGCCGCCAGCGCCGTGATCGCCGCAAGACCGACTGGCACAGCCGCCCCGAGTCCGAGGTTGTGCAACCAGCCGCAAGCAAAGCCGAAGAGGCTGATCAGCGTGAACGTCCGCACGCCGGCGAAAACCCGGCCCTTCTGGGTGATGCCCGAACGCTCGCGCTCAAGGCCGATGAGAAAACCCAGCGCCAACGCGAGGGCGAAGCGCAATTCGGATTGGTACTCGGTGGGAAACATGGGGCGACCAGCGCGATTCATCGCGCCGGGGCCGCAAACGTTGACCGTGTTCGCAGGTCAGACAAGCCCGGCGCGGCCGGCCCGTGCGCGAATCCGCGTCAGCAGAGCGAGTGAGCTGCGACACGCGCTTCGCCACCGGTGCACGGGGGCAGATCCCCAGCCCGGACGCGGAGGCGAGCCTGAAGCAGGACGCCCTTCATGCACTCGACAGTACGCGGTCATGGCACGCGCCACGCCCCGGGGCCGGCGCTCGCCGCTTCGGCCAGTCGCCACGCCTCAGTGCGCGGCCGCTCGGGCGCCGAGCGCGCGCAGCGTCAGGCGCTGCTTGCCAAACGGCTTCACTTCGCCGCGCGTCTGCGCCTCAAGAGCCGCGCCGGCGACGATCAGGAGGAGAGCGTCGAAGAGCGCGGTTTCAGGAGTGGAGTCGGAGGTGTGGCGAGGATTGATCTTCATGGTCGTCTGGTGAGCTGTGCGCAGCGCGGTCGGAACGGCCGGGCTACGCGGAGTTGGTGTTGAGCATCGGACCCCTTCTTTGCAGAGAACGCGCCAACCCGTGTTTTCCCTGCAACTTTTCTGCGCAACGCGGGTGCTGGAGATATGAAAACTTTCCTGAAGGTCTCACTTCTCCTTGGTCTCATGGTCTTTGCGATCCTCGCCCTCCCGATGATCGCAAGCCATCTGTGCGGCGGCATCTTCAGCGGTGTCACCGCCTTGGCAGTGCTGGTCCTCCTCGGAGTCCTGCTTCTGGGACTGGCCATCATCGGCGGTGGGACGGCGGCGCTCATCGGTTTGGCGCTGCTGGTGGCGCTCGGCTGTGTCGTCCTCGCCGTCATCCTGCCGATTGCACTGCCGATCCTCATCCTCGCCGCGCTGATCGCACTGCCGATCAAGCTCGCCCGCCGCCTCTCGCGCCCGACCGCGGCAGCGTAAGGCTCGCAACGGCGGCACCACCCTCCGGACAACCGTGGTGATTGAAGCCTCCGAGCGGATCCGCCGCACCGCCCGCCATGCTCCGCGATTGCGTCGGAGGCGGCGCGGCGACAGACCCGGCAGCGATGACTTGGAAGGAGCTTTGTCGCCTCGCGCAGGAAACCGTCGACCGCACCCGCGCCCGCCTCCCCGACGAGATCCGCACCCTCGCGGAGCGGCTTCCGGTGACGCTGGAGCCGTTCCCGGAAGGTCCGATGCTCGAGGACGAGAACGTCGAGCCCGACATCCTCGGGCTCTTTGTCGGCCCGCACCACGGCCACGAGGCCTCCGCCGAACCGGGCCTTCCGCCGCAGATCCTGCTCTTCCTCGAGAACCTTTGGGACGAAGCCGACGGCGATGTCGCGACCTACCGCGACGAGGTCCGCATCACCTACCTCCACGAGCTCGGCCACTACCTCGGCTGGGACGAGGACGAGGTGGCCCGCCGCGGCTTGGAGTGAGCAAAGCTCCGAACGATCCCGCAAGGGCCTGACGACAAACGTCTGCTCTACCGCGACCACTCGCCCCCAATCGTACAAGAGTGGAGGAATAGCGGATTTCCAGCCTCTCGGGTCATTGCGCGCAGCCCAGCACGATTCGGCCGAAAAGGTTCCAATATGCCTCCTGATCCACCTCATTGACCAGGAACGTTCCCTCGACTCCGTCGATCCGAAACATCGGCGACAACCGCTCGAAACGGATGGTCGTTCCATCGCCCATGACGACGCCAACGCTTGTCTTCCAGAAGACCCAGCGATCAGTCCACGTGGCACGTTGCATGTAGGGCAATAGCTCAGAGATATCGACCCTCGCCGTCGGGCGATCTGCAGAAAAGCCCATACCACCTTGCACCAAACTTGCCACCGAGGGGACTACCCGCGACGAACAACTTCTCACGGCAAAGACCACGAGTGCCAAAACGAGAAATGGTCGAAGCACACTTCGCGCGATTGGGTCTATTGGCCCGGTCTCCTTTCGCTCGACCAGCAGCAGAAGGCCCACCAGCGCACCGACGAGATGCGCGAGGGGCACAGCAGTGAAGGCGGAAGAGGGGGCGACGAAGAGCGTCGCGCCGGTGGCGAGCTCGTAGACGGATTTTCCAACGAAGCCGAGGAGCGCGAGAACCGGCACGATCGCCTCCAGCAACGACCGCTCGCGCCAGGCGTCGCGGAGCAGCTGCGCGAAGAACGCGGCGAAAAGCGCCGAGTCGATTCCGGAGAGCCCGCGGTAGAACTGGAACTGCGGCGCGGCGAACCAGAGCGCCACGGAAATCGCCGCCGCCGCGCCACCGACCACCGCCGCAAAACCGCGACGCGAGCGCCGCTCGATCAGTGCACCGAAAACAGTGAAGACGACCAGGTCCCAGGTGAGATGGTCCGTGCCCCAGTGCGCCCAGTGTCCGGTGACAAGGCGCCAAAGCTCGCCGCCGGCGATGGCGGCGCGGTCGTACTGCAGCGCGACGGCGGCACCGGGCAGCGCCCATGTCGCGATGGCGACGCTCGAGAGCGCGATCGTGAGGATCGGGCCGTGGCGACGGACCGTGCCATCCGTCCGGAGGTAGGGACGGCTCTCCGAGCCGTCCGCGACGGTCGCGCAGCGACCGCCTTGCTGGTGATGGATTGGGTTGGGTGGCATCGCAGAAGTTCGGGAGGAGCCTAGCGCGAACGGACGTTTCGGAGAAACGTCCCTACCTCGGGAAGAGCGGCCCGGGCGGGCGAGAGCCGACCCGGGCCGCTGTGTTCCCATTCACCACATCTGCCCCGGGTGAAAATTCGGGCGGGCGGCAGGGGGCGTAGGCCTGGCCCCACCCGCTGAGCCGAAGAGCGTTGCGGCCCGGGCCGGACGGGATTCAGCCCGGGCCGCGTGTTCACAGCTCACCGCTGCCGGCGCTCGCGGCGTTTGCGTTCGGCAACGCGCACGAGGGCGAACGCGGTGAGAAGAGTCAGGAGG
>JAEXPG010000152.1 GCA_023447015.1 Verrucomicrobiota bacterium | reverse complement strand
CATGCCACCACCGCGGGCCGAGGCGTGACGGTTGAGTCGTGGGAGCCTGCTTGCTGGCTACCAGAGCCCGGAAACGCCCGCAACCAGGCTCCTCCGGAAGGCACTCCGTCTCGTGCGAGTCGCGCGTTTCGGTTCAGAGCGCCTTGAGGGCGGCGGTCATCACCTCGCAGGCGCGGTCGAGATCGGCGCCGGCGTGGGCGGTGCTGAGGAACGCAGCTTCGTATGGGCTGGGCGCGAGATAGACGCCGTGGTCCAGGCAGGTGTGGAAGAACTTCTTGAAGAGCGCCGCGTCGCCGCCGAGGGCGGTGGTGTAGTCGCGGACCGGCGTGGCGGTGAAGAAGATGCTGAACATCGAGCCGCGTTGCGGGACCTGGAGGGCGAGGCCCTTCGCCTGGGCGGCGGCGAGCACGGCGTCGCGGAGCTGGCGGCCGAGGGCGTCGAGGCGGGCGTAGGGGTGCTCCTCCTCGAGCAGGCGGAGCGCGGCGATGCCGGCGGCCATGGCGAGGGGGTTGCCGCTGAGCGTACCGGCCTGGTACACCGGACCGAGCGGGGCGAGGTGGTCCATGATGTCGGCGCGGCCGCCGAAGGCGCCGACCGGCAGGCCGCCGCCGATGATCTTGCCGAGGCAGGTGAGGTCGGGGGTGATTGACTCCAGTTCCTGGACACCGCCTTTGGCGAGGCGGAAGCCGGTCATGACCTCGTCGAAGATGAGCACGGTGCCGTGCTGCGCGGTGATCTCGCGCAGGTAGGCGAGGTAACCGGCGTCGGGCATGATGAAGCCGACGTTGCCGCAATACGGCTCGATGATGACGCCGGCGATCCGGCCGGGGTTGGCGGCGAAGGCGGCGTCGAGCGCGGCGCGGTCGTTGTAGGGCAGGACGATGGTTTCCTGGGCGAAGGCGGCGGGCACGCCGGCGCTGTCGGGGTGCCCGTGGGTGAGGGCGCCGGAGCCGGCCTTGATGAGGAGCGAGTCGGAGTGGCCGTGGTAACAGCCGGCGAACTTCACGATCTTGTCGCGCCGGGTGAAGCCGCGCGCGAGGCGGATGGCGGACATCGTGGCCTCGGTGCCGCTGTTGCACAGGCGGACCTTCCGGATCGAGGGGAAGAAGCGCACGATCAGCTCGGCCATCTCGACCTCGTAGGGGTTGGGCGTGCCGAACGACGTGCCGGCCTCCAGCGCGGTGGCGATGGCGGCGCGGATGCGCGGGTGGTTGTGGCCGTGGATCGCCGGGCCCCAGGTGCAGACGAAGTCGATCAACGTGCGGTCGTCGGCGGTGATGAGGTGGGCGCCCTCGGCGCGTTTGACGAAGAACGGCGCGCCGCCGACGGAGCGGAAGGCGCGGACCGGGGAGTTGACACCCCCGGGGATGAGCTGGAGGGCGCGGGCGAAGAGGGAGTCGGAGTTCGGGGAGGCGGACATGGAGCTCGGAGGTGTGCGGAGGTTCGTATCGGAGTTGGAAACCGCTAATGAACGCTAATGGACGCTAATCCGGAGGCGGGGGCGAGAATCCTTGATGGGCTTCGATGATGCGGCCGTGGGAAAATCCGGAAATCAGCGCCAATCGGCAGTACGCGCAGAGGTGCAGTGTCCCATGTTGCGGGTGCGAGCGAAACGCTTCCACTCAAGCTTGGCGCCGTGGCCGAAATTGATCAGGTAGCCGACCTGTTTTCCGGTCGCCTTGAGGTAGTTGAGAAGCTGTGTGTCATGCTCGGACGTCAGCGCGGTGACGGCTTTCAGTTCGGCGATGACTTCGCCGAAGACGAGCAAGTCGGGGCGGAGTTTCTTGCGCAGTGGCTTTCCCTTGTAGAAGACGACGATCTCCGCTTGGGCGAGGAACGGGATCTTGCGAGCGGACAGCTCGGTTTCTAACGCCTCCTGATAGATGTCTTCGGTGAAACCATGGCCGAGGTCATTGTAGACGTCGAATGCGGCGGCCATCAGATCGTATCCTTCCTGCTGCAGCGGCTTATCGTTGGTGTCCATCGAGGTCTCCGGTTGGGCAGGGGGCTGTGACGATTGAGGCGGAACTAGGCGCTACCTCGATCCGAAAAGCGGAAGGCGGCGCACAAAAGCCGTGCGACGAGTAGGACCGGACATCAGACCATTCCGGATCAGCGCCGATTAGCGTCCATTAGCGGTTCAGCCTGATCGTTCGGAGTTCTCTCAGCTCACGTAGCGTTGGACGATGGGGATGCGGCGGCCGACGCCGAAGGCCAGCGGGGTGATCTTCAACCCGGGGGCGGCCTGCTTCCGCTTGTACTCGTTGAGGTCCACCTTGCGGCAGATGTCGTTCACCGTCGCGGGATCGAAGCCGCGGGCGACGAGGTCGCGACGGGAGAGTCCCTCCTCGACGTAGCCCTCGAGGAGTCGGTCGAGCAGGTCGTAGGGCGGCAGCGAGTCCTGGTCCTTCTGGTCGGGCCGGAGCTCGGCCGAGGGCGGCTTCTCGATCGTCGACAGCGGGATCACGCCGGCGGGGACGCCGAGGGCGCGGCTGTAGTCGGCGTTGATCCAGCGCGCCAGCGCGTAGACCTGCATCTTGAAGACGTCGGAGATCACCGCGAGACCGCCGCACATGTCGCCGTAGAGCGTGCAGTAGCCGACGGCGACCTCGCTCTTGTTGCCGGTCGTCAGCAGCAGGGCGTTGAACTTGTTCGAGAGCGCCATCATCAGCACGCCGCGGGTGCGCGCCTGGATGTTCTCCTCGGCCACGTCGCGGGCGCGGCCGGCGAAGAGCGGGCCGAGCGCGGCCTCGGCGGCCGCGACGGTGTCGGCGATGGCGATGGTGTGAAACGGTATCCGAAGATTGGCGGCGAGGACGCGGGCGTCGTCGCGCGAATGCTGGCTGGAGATCGCGGAGGGCAGGCTGACGCCGGTGACGTTCTCCGGGCCGAAGGCGGCGGCGGCCAGCACGGCGACGACGGCGGAGTCGATGCCGCCGCTGAGCGCGACCAGGGCGCGCCTGAAGCCGCTCTTCTGCGCATAGTCGCGCAGGCCGAGGACGAGCGCCTCGAAGATGTCCTTCATCTCCGGCTGGGCGAAGGTCGGATGGATCCGGGGGACGGCCGCGGATGGCGGCGGGACCGACGGTCCGGGCGCGGCCGACGTGGCCGCCGCGTCGCCGCGGGCCAGCTCGGCGGAGACGTTCCGCGTGGCCTTCGGCAACGCGACCTCGACAATCTCGTTGGCGGCCTGGAAGGCGGGGAGGCCGGCGAGGAGCGCGCCGGTGGCATCGGCGACGATGCTGCGGCCGTCGAAGATCAGCTCGTCGTTGCCGCCGATGGCGTTGCAGTAGACGACCGGGCAGCCCAGGGTCTTTGCCGACTCGGTGACGAGCCGGGTGCGGACGTCGCCTTTGCCGTTGTGCCAGGGGCTGGCGGAGATGTTGAGCATCAGGTCGCACCGCTGCGCGGCGAGTTTCGCGACCGGATTCTCTCCGCGGTAGAGCCGGCGGGTGGTGATCGAGGGGTGGGTCCAGATGTCCTCGCAGATCGTGATGCCGAGGCGGAGACCGGCGAACTCGAGCACGGTCGGCGCTGTGGCCGGTTCGAAGTAGCGGTCCTCGTCGAAGACATCGTAGCTCGGGAGGAGGCACTTGTGCGCCACGGCGACGAGCTGGCCGCGGTGGCAGAAGGCGGCGGCGTTGAAACAGGGGCGGCCCGCACCGGTGCGGTTGGCCTCGATGCAGCCGACCAGCAGCGGCACCTCGCCGATCTCGGCGGTGATCGCGGCGAGTGAGGCGGCGGCGTCCTCGTCGAAGCGGCGGCGCAGCAGGAGGTCGCGCGGCGGGTAGCCGGTGACAGCCAGCTCCGGGGTGACGACCAGCTCGGCGCCGCGGGCGACGAGGTCGCGGTAGGCGGCGAGGATGAGGCGGCGGTTGCCGTCGAGGTCGCCGACGGTGGTGTTGAGCTGCGCGAGGCCGATTTTCATCTCGGACGGGATTTCATAGGAGGAACGGGAGGGAACCAAGACCGGAAAAGGGGGCACCCCAGACGGTGCGCCGCCGGCCGGTCCAGCCGCCAGTCGCCGCCAAAGACGCAAAAGTCTGTCGCGGTCGGACACGGTTTTGCGTCCGGCTGGAGCTTGGGGCGGGGGCAGGTGTTGTTCGGTGTGGGGGATGGGGCAGGCGCGG
>JAEXPG010000132.1 GCA_023447015.1 Verrucomicrobiota bacterium | reverse complement strand
GTCGCCGACAACCTGCGCTTCCTCTCCGAGTCGTTCCAGGGCCTCGCCCGCTACCTCGCCGCCGTCGACAACCTCCGCGCGCAGGCCGAGGCTTCGCCCCAGCTCCGCCCGGCTCTCGCCGCACTCGCCGCGGTCGCCGGCGAGATCGACCTCGAGTTCCTCCGTCGGGAGATCCCGAGCTGCCTCGACCAGTCGCTCGACGGCATGGCCCGCGTCGGCCGCATCGTCGGCGCGCTCAAGGATTTCGCCCACCCCGCCGCCACCGGCCGCACCGCCGCCTCGCTCGCTGCGCTCATCGAGACCACCGCGGCCGTCTCCCGCCACGAGTGGAAATACGTCGCCGACCTCATCACCGAGTTCGACCCCGACCAGCCCGAGGTGCCGGTCGTCGTCGACGAGTTCAACCAGGCGATGCTCAACCTGATCATCAACGCCGCCCAGGCCGTCGCCGCGGCCGTCAAGCAGCGTGGCCAGGAGAAGGGCAGCATCGTCCTCCGCACGCGCACCACCGCCACCCACGCCGTGGTCGAGGTCGAGGATACGGGCACCGGCATCCCGGAGTCGGTCCGGCCGCACCTCTTCGAGCCGTTCGTCTCCACCAAGGGCGCCGCCGTCGCCTCCGGCCAGGGCCTGCACGTCGTGCACCGCATCGTGCGCCGCCATGGCGGCCGCATCGAGTACGACACCGCGCCCGGCCGCGGCACCACCTTCCGCCTGTTCCTCCCGCTCCAACCCGCCGCCCCCGCGGCCTCCCCGTCATGAACACCCGTATCCTTTTCGTGGACGACGATCCGAACCTCCTCGCGGCCCTCTCCCGCAGCCTCCGTAAACGCTTCGAGTTCGACACCGCGCTGGGGGGCGTCGAGGCCCTGCAGAAGATCGACCGCCACGGGCCGTATGCCGTCGTCGTCGCCGACCAGACCATGCCGGGCATGAGCGGCGTCGAGCTCCTCGAGGCCGTGCGCGAGGCCAGCCGGGACACCGTCCGGATCATGCTCACCGGTAACGCCGACCAGAAGTCCGCCGTCGACGCCGTCAACCGCGGCGAGGTCTTCCGTTTCCTCAACAAGCCCTGCCCGCCGGAGGTCCTCGTGCCCGCCCTCGAGACCGCCCTCAAGCAGTACGAGCTGGTCTCCACCGAACGCGAGCTGCTCGAGGGCACGCTCGCCGGCAGCGTCCAGGTCCTCACCGAGGTGCTCGGCATGGTCGCGCCCGAGGTGCTCGGCCGCAGCCAGCGTCTGCGCGACGCCATCGGCACCTTCGCCAAACACCTCGGCCTTGAACCGGTCTGGGAGTACGAGGTCGCGGCCGCGCTCGCCCTCATCGGCTACGCCTCCCTGCCCGTGCTCGTCCTGCGCAAGCTCGCCGGCGGCGGCGAGCTCACCCCCGAGGAGACCGTCCTCGTGCGCCAGACGCCCGTGGTCGGCAGCGACCTCGTCTCCAGCATCCCGCGCCTCGCCGCGGTGGCACAGATGATCCTCTACCAGAACAAGGACTTCATCGGCACCGGCGTGCCCGCCGACTCCGTCGCCGGCGAGACCATCCCGCTCGGCGCCCGCATGCTCCACATCCTCGACGACCGCCTCACCCTCGAGCTCGACGGCGTCGTGAAGCAGAACGCCCTCGTCGAGATGCGGTCTCGCTCCGGCCGTTACGACCCCGCCCTGCTCGAGAAGTCCTTCGAGTGCTTCCCCACCTTCCTCTCCAACGCCCTGGCCTCCGACATCCCCGTCGTCTACAAGCACCCCGACGAGCTCGCCCCCGGCCAGGTCCTCGTCTCCGAGATCAAGCTGGCGAACAACGTCCTCCTGGTCGCCGCCGGCGAGCGCCTCACCAAGATGGTGATCCAGCGCATCCAGAACGCGGTCGCCCTCAACCACGTCAAGGGCCCCTTCCCGGTCCAGGAGCCGCGTGCCGCCACTGCGCCGCCGCCACGCACCTGACCCCGCCCATGCCGCCCGCGCTCCAGACCGCGCCCCGCTCCGGCCGCCTCCCGGCGTTCGCCTCCCTGGCACGCCTCGCGGTGGGCAGCGAACGGCCCCTCTGGGTCCGCCTCGCCGCCGCCGTCACCCTGGCCGGCGCGGCTGTCTCCCTGCGGTACTGGTTCTGGGATACACTCGGGCACGGGGTGCCATTCATCACCTTCTATCCGGCCGTGATGCTGGCGGCCGTGTACGGCGGCGGCGCGGCCGGGGTCCTCGCCACCGCGCTCCTCACCGCCGCCGCCCTCGTCGTGGTGCCGCCAGGGGACGAGGCCCCTCCGGCGATCGCCGTCGCGATCTTCGCCATGGCCGCGCTGGCCATGTCGGGGGTGAACGCCCTGCTGCACCGCACGGTGCGCCTCCTCGCCACCGAGGTCCGCCAACGCCGCGAGGCCGAAACCACTCTCGTTGCCAGCGAGGCCCGCCTGCGCTCCACCCTCGACAACCTCGGCGAAGCCGTGCTGCTCGCCCATCCCGACGGCCAGGTCCTCGCTGCCAACCCCGCCGCCTGCCGCCTCTTCGGCCGCACCGAAGCCGAGATGCTACGCCTCGACCGTTTCGCCTTGGTCGATCCCACTGACGAACGCCTCCCCGGCCTGCTCGCCGAGCGCACCCGCGCCGGCCGTTGCCACGGTCCGCTCCGCTTCCGTCGCGCCGACGGCGCGGTGTTCGAAGCGGAGCTCACCAGTGTCCTCTTCGCCACCGGCGCAGAGCCGCCACTCCTC
>JAEXPG010000122.1 GCA_023447015.1 Verrucomicrobiota bacterium | reverse complement strand
GGGGTTGGCCGCACACCGGGCCGCCGCCGGCCCGGGGCGGGGCGACGCGCCCCCCGGGTAGTCGTCAGCTGATACCAAGCCATGAAAAGTCTGAAACTCGGTGCGAAGCTCTCCTTGGGCTTCGGCTGCATCGCGCTGATCGCCCTGGCCCTCGGGGCCATCAGCTTCTTCGGAGCCTCCACCAACGCGCGCAATATCGATGGCCTCACCCGGGAGTCGATGCCCGCCCAGCAGGCGCTCCTCGTCTTCCAGGATCGGGCCGATGTCATCAAGGGCTGCCTGCGCACCCTGCTCAACCTCGGCATCGATCCGGCGATCCGCACCCGCCAGTACGAGCTTGTCGCCACAGCGCGCGAGGAGATCACCGCGTCCTGGAAACGGTATGAGGAGATCCCGCGCAACGCCGAGGAGGACGCCGTGTGGAAGGAGTTCGGCGCATCCTGGGCCGAACTGCGCGCCCAGAACAACAAGTTCTTCGAGATGGCCCGTGAGGTCGAGGCGCTGAAGATCGGCGACCCGATGCGGCTCGAACGCGATCTCGCGCGTTTCCGCGGCGACCATTTTGCGCTGCAGGTTCGCGTGCAGGAGATGACGGCCACCGGCCGCCCGTTCGAGGGGGGCGAGGATTCGACCGCCTGCGCCTTCGGTCGCTGGCAGGCCAGCCAGAAGCTGGAGAATCCCGACCTTGTCCGCCTGCTCCGGGAGATCGCGCCCTCGCACCAGGCGTTCCACGATTCGGTCAAACGGTGCAAGGAGCTCGTCCGCTCCGGGGAGACCGCGAAGGCGGTCGACCTCATGGATGACGCCGTCGTGCGGCAGGCCGAGCTCACGCTCGCGAAGTTCGACGAGATGCAGAAGCTCACCGGCAAGGCCAACGAACTTACCGACGCCATGCAGCACCAGGCGCTGGTGACGACCCGCGAGGCCCAGCTCAAGGCCGAGGTGCTCCTCAAGAAGCTGCTCGAGAGCAACGCCCAGAATGTGGCCGCGAAGGCCTCGGCCAGCGCCTCTTTCGGCGCGGCGGTCAAGCGCGCCTCGGTGATCGCGATCGTGGTCGGGCTGGCGTTGGCCGCGATCCTCGCGGCCGTGCTCACCCGCATGATCGTCAAACCGGTGCGCGAGCTCATGGCCGGGCTCGGCCAGATCGCCGTCGGCGACCTCACGGCCCGCGTCTCCGTCGCCACCAGGGACGAGATCGGAGAGCTCGCCTCCGCGGCCAACGGCATGGCGGAGGCGCTGGACACCAAGGCGAAGCTCGCCCTCCAGATCGGCGAGGGCGACCTGCGCCACGAAGTGAAGCTTTCGTCCGACAAGGACACCCTCGGCCTCGCCCTCCAGCGGATGGTGGGCAACCTGCGCGACGTTGTCGCCAACGTGCGTTCCGCCGCCGAGAACGTCTCCTCCGGCAGCGAGGAGATGACCGCCACCGCGCAGACGCTCTCCACCGGCGCTTCCGAGCAGGCGGCCAGCGTCGAGGAGGTTTCCGCTTCCATGGAGGAGTCCTCCGCCTCGATCCAGCAGAACACCGAGAACGCGCGCCAGACCGAGCGCATCTCGACCAAGGCGGCGCAGGATGCCGCCGAGGCGGGCGCCTCCGTGGGGCAGACGGTGAAGGCGATGAAGGACATCGCGCAGAAGATCTCGATCATCGAGGAGATCGCGCGCCAGACCGACCTGCTCGCGCTCAACGCCGCGATCGAGGCGGCCCGCGCCGGCGAGCACGGCAAGGGTTTCGCTGTCGTCGCCAGCGAGGTGCGGAAGCTCGCCGAGCGATCCCAGACCGCCGCCGGCGAGATCAGCAAGCTCTCCGCCTCCTCCGTCGAGATCGCGGAGGCGGCCGGGCAGATGCTCGAGAAGCTGGTGCCCGACATCAAGAAGACCGCCGACCTGGTGAAGGAGATCACCGTGGCCAGCGAGGAGCAGAGCTCCGGAGCCGACCAGATCAACAAGGCGATCCAGGAACTCGACAAGGTCATCCAGCAGAACGCCTCCGCTTCCGAAGAGATGGCGTCGTCCTCCGAGGAGCTCGCCTCCCAGGCCGAGCAGCTGCAGAGCGCCATCGAGTTCTTCAAGACCGACGACGGCGGGCGCAGCGCACGCCGTGCGGCCAAGACACCGTCCGCATCCCATCCGGCGGCCCACGCGCCGGTGCGCACGCCGGCCGCCGCGCCCATCGCCAGCGTCCGTCACACCCATGGCCCGACCGTTCCGGCACCCGCCCACCCGTTGCAGCATACGGCCGCCTTCGATCCGCACCATCCTCCGGGCACCGGGCTGTCGGTCTCGCTCGAGGAGTCGGCCAAGCCGGCTCCGGTCGCCAAATCCGAGGGCCACTTCGAGCGCCTCTAGCCCGATGCTTTCGGAGTCCACAGGAACTGTTCCATGCGCCACCGGGCCGCAGCGCGGCCCGGCGGCCCCATGGCCTGTTGTTGCATGAAGTCGCCCCATGGAGTCCCAGACCCTCACTCCCGCCCAGTTCGCCGACTTCCAGGCGGTGATCACCGGCACGTTGGGGATCAAGATGCCGCCGACCAAGAAGGTCATGCTGCAGAGCCGGCTGCACCGGCGCCTGCGCGAGCTCGGACTGGAGACGTTCGAGGAGTACCACTCCCGCTTCTTCGGCGATCCGGCGCACCAGGCCGCGGAACTCGAGCATCTCCTCAACCTCGCCACGACCAACAAGACCGACTTCTTCCGCGAGCCCGACCACTTCGACGTGCTCGCGAAGGAGGTGCTGCCCGCGTGGCTGCGGGCGCCCACCGGACCCGCGTTCTCCGTCTGGTGCGCCGGCTGCTCCACGGGCGGGGAGGCCTACACCATCGCCATGGTGCTCGCCGAGCAGCAGCGGACCTTCTCGTTCAACTTCGTCATTCGCGCGACCGACGTCTCGACCCGTGTGCTCGAGACCGCGCGGCGCGCCGTCTACAGCGAGGAACACGTGGCGCCGGTTCCGCTGGCGCTGCGCCAGAAATACCTGCTGCGCAGTCGGGACCGGGAGGCGGCGCAGGTGCGGATCGGCCCGGAGCTGAGCGCCCATGTGCGCTTCGGCCACCTCAACTTCCTCTCGCCCGACTACGGCATGCGGGAGGTGTTCGACGCCGTGTTCTTCCGCAACGTGATGATCTACTTCGACCGCGAAACCCAGCAGGAGGTCGTGGCGAAGATCTGCCGCCAGCTCCGGCCGGACGGCCGGTTGTTCATCGCCCATTCGGAGACGCTGCAGGGGCTGGCCCTGCCGTTGCGCATGACCGGACCGGCCGCCTATCGCCGGCTGCCGGGGGAGGGCGCGCCGCCATGAGGGAGACCGGCTTTGTCGCCCCGCCTGCCCCGTCCGCCGAGATCGTCTTCTCCGAGGCGATCCTGTGGGCCGGCGACATCGTCGTCGAAGCCACCCCCATCCGCATGTCCACCGTCCTCGGCTCCTGCGTGTCGGTCTGCCTCTACGACCCCTCGCGACGCATCGGCGGCATGAACCACTACCTCGTGCCGCGCGGCGGCAAGGCGGCGATCCATGGCGACTGGGCGACCAACGAGCTGATCGAGCGCATGTGCGCGCTCGGGAGTGCGCCGCGTTCGCTGCAGGGCAAGGTCTTCGGCGGGGGCAGTCCGCTACGGCTGGAGAACGAGGAGTACGCGGTCGGTCGCGCCAACGTCGTGGTGGCGCGCGAAGTCCTCGCCGCACGCGGCATCCCCATCGTCGCCGAGCGCGTGGAGCATTGCGGCGGCCTGCGCCTGTTTTTCGAAAGCTGGACCGGCACCGTCTGGTTGCGGCTCCACGACAAGAAAGGAACCCCATGACCAACCCCATCAAGGTGCTCATCGTCGACGACTCGCCGGTCGTCCGCCAGGCGATGACCGCGGTGCTCGAGTCCGACCCCGAGCTCCAGGTGATCGGCGCCGCCGCCGACCCGTACGAGGCCGTCGCGCTCATGCGCGAGACCGCACCGGATGTGATCACCCTCGACATCGAGATGCCGCGCATGGACGGCGTCACTTTCCTGCAGAAGATCATGGCGCAGCACCCGATCCCGGTGCTGGTCTGCTCCAGCTACACCACGGCCGGCTCGGATGTCACCGCGCGTGTCTTTCAGCACGGCGCCGTGGACATCATCACCAAGCCTCGGCTCGGCACGGAGGCGTTCCTGGCCGAGGCGCGCATCGTCATCTGCGACGCGGTGAAGGCCGCCGCCCGGGTCCGGCCCGACCGGCTGCGGCAGCGGGTCGCCGCCCGCCCCAAGCTCACCGCCGACGCCGTCCTGTCGAAGTCGAGCCGGGTCCCGGATGTCGCCACGGAGCGGATCATTGCGATCGGCGCTTCCACCGGTGGCACCGAGGCCGTCGGTGTCGTGCTCGAAGCGCTGCCCTCGGAGTGTCCGGGCATCGTCGTCGTGCAGCACATGCCGGAGGGGTTCACCCGGTCCTTCGCCGACAACCTCGACACCTTCTGCCGGCTCAAGGTCAAGGAAGCCGCCGACGGCGATCCGATTCTGCCCGGCCAGGTCCTCATCGCCCCGGGCGGCCGCCACACGATGATCAAGCGCCAGGGCCAGCGCTACACCGTCGAGGTGCGCGACGGGCCGCTCGTCAGCCGCCATCGGCCCTCGGTCGACGTCCTCTTCCGCTCCGCCGCGCGCTACGCCGGCGCCAACGCCACCGGGGTGATCCTCACCGGCATGGGCGACGACGGCGCCGTCGGGCTCAAGGAGATGCGCGATGCAGGCGCGTTCACGATCGCGCAGGACGAGGAGTCCTCCGTGGTGTTCGGGATGCCGAAAGAGGCCATCAAACTCGGCGCCGCGGCGCGCGTGCTGCCGCTCGACACGATCGCCCCCGCGTTGCTCCACGGCCGATGAGCCCGCGCAAGATCACTCCCTTCCGCCAACCGCGCCGGAGCCGTCCCGCCCCGGCCGAACCCGCCAAACCCGTGCGGCACCAATTTATGAAGACAATCCTTGTCGTCGACGACTACGAGGTCGTCCGCCTCTACCATTCGATGTTTCTCTCGCAGAAGGGGTATCGCTGCGTGCCCGCGAGCGACGGCAAGGAGGCGCTCGCCCTGCTCAAGCAGCAGCGGGTCGATCTCGTCCTGCTCGACCTGGTGATGCCGAACATGAGCGGACAGGAGGTGATCCGGCACATCCGGGCGATGCCCGAGCACGCCAATCTCCCGATCCTCGCGATCACCTCGGAGGCGAAGCGTGCGGAGGAGTCGGTGCCGCGCGACAGCCGCAACCTGCGGTTCCTGCTCAAGCCGGTCATGCCCGACACCCTGGTCGCCCAGGTGCGCGCGATGCTCGGCAGCGATGCGGCGACCGGCGCCGCCTGAACCATGGCCGCGATTCTCCAGTCGATTGGTTGGCGCGAGCTGCTGGCCCGGACGGCCCGGTTCGCCGGCTGGCCGCGGCGCAACGGCGTGCTCCCCGCCGCGCAGGACCTGCGCGCCACGAGCGACGAGCTGGGGCGTTGCCGCGAGGCGTTGTTCGAGTTCGGCCGCGAGTCCGACGAGGAGTTCACCGCGCTCGCGAAGGAGCTCGGCCGCTTCGGCGGCGAACTCGCGACTCTGCGGAAACAGGCCGGCCAGCTCTCCGCGGTCGTCGAGGATCGCGACGAGGAGCGGGCGCTGTCCGCCGCCTATGCGCTCTACAAGGGTTCGGTCGACCTCGTCCATGCCAGCCTCGGCGTGGCTGTCTCCGAACAGGAACAGATGCAGACGGTGGAGTCGCAGCTGCTCCACGCGTGCACGGCCCGAGGCCATTTCGAGCGCAACGACATGATGCTGCGCGTCCTGACGATGAACATCCGGATGGAGGCGGTCCGCCTCGACCCCGAGCAGCAGGGCGTCTTCGTCAACGTCGCCGCGGCGATCGCGGAGATCGCGCAGAAGGTCCTGGCGAGTTCCGCGGCCGCCTTCGGGCGGATCGAGGCCATCGTGCAGGAGGCCCGCACCGAGCGGGAGGAGCTGCGCCGCCTCGAGGAGACCCTCCACCGGCGAGCCCACCGCAGCGTGGAGACGATCTTTGTCGAACTGGAGAAGCTGCGTGTCGCGCTCACGCCCTGCGCCGAGAAGAGCCGGGCCATCGAGACGCATCTCGAACGCACCGGACCGATCACGATCGGCATGATGATGGCCCTCCAGCATCAGGACATCGTCCGCCAGAAGCTCGAGCACATCGCGGTCGGCTTCGAGGACATCGCCGGCCATCTTCCCGCGGCGCTCCGCGGTCCGGGCCCGGACGGCTCGTTCGTGCACCAGGCCGCCGCGGTGCAGCACGCCCAGTTGCGGGCCGCACGCGCCGAGATCGAGAAGGCGGGCGCCGAGGTGACTGGCGGCATGGGCCAGCTGCTCGAACATGGCCAGACGCTGCTTGCCGACTACACCGCGCTCGAGCAGGCGGTCGCCTCCGCGTTCACCGACTGCCGCCTCGCCGACCTCTATCGCGACCAGATCACCGAGCTCGCCGGCATCGCCGCGCAAGGGCAGGGGACCAATGAGAAGGTCGCGCGCTCCGTGGGCCGGATCGAGGAAGTGGTGCGTCTCTTCTCGCAGGAGATCTCCCGCCAGGAGTTCGACGTGAAGATCGTGTCCCTGAATGCGCAGATCGCCGCCGCCCGGATGACCTCGGCCGAGGCGCTCAACAAGCTCTCCGAGGAGTGCAGCCGCGTCTCCGACCAGATCGGCGGCATCACCAGCGAGTTGACCAAGCAGCTGGACGAGGTGCTCGGCTCGCTCCAACAGATCAGCCAGCAGGCCGACTCCTTCCTCGCCATCGTTTCCCGCGAGAAGGTTGCGCTGGAGAAGGGCGCGGTGACCGTGAGCGAACAGCTGCAGCGCCTTGGCGATCAGATCCAGCGGGACGCCTCGCGCACCGGTCGGGACTTCGCGAAGCTCTTCGGCGAGACCACCAGGCTGCTCCAGGAACTGCGCTTCCCCGAGCTCATCGCCACCACCTATGATGCGGCCGAGAGTCTCTGCACGGAACTCCAGCGGGCGATGCTCTCGAGCGAAGGCCTGCCGCTGGACGCGGCGGCCGCCGCCACGCTCGCCGCCCATCGCGAACGCTACACGATGGAGGAGGAACGCCGGGCCCATGCCGGTGCGCTCGGTGTCGCCGAGGTCTCCTCCGCTCCCGTCACCGAGGTCGATCTGTTCGACCTGCCGCCGGGGGCCGGCGCGGCGGATTCGCCGCCCACGGGACCGGACGGCGCCCCGCAATCCGTTACGAACGCCTCCCCTGCGCCCGCAGGGGACGCGACGAAAGCACCGCCGACCGAGAAGCCCGATCTCGGGCCCGGCGTCGAATTGTTCTGACAACCCCAGACCGCGATCAGCCATGAGCAAGAAGACCAAGTCCATCCCCGCCTCCGAGACCCCGGCGCCCGAACCGTCGGCGACCGTCTGCGAGGCCGCCCCCGATCTGCTGCGCCGCACGCCGGACTGCCTGCTGGTGGTCGATTCCGCTGGGCTGATCTGCGGTGCCAACGAGGCCGCCTGCCACCTCACGGACCGGGTGCGGGGGGCGTTGCTCGGCCTTGAGCTCGCACACCTGGACCCGCCCGATGGCAAAGGGGCGTTGTCCGCCCTGCTGGCCGGGCTCCCGGCCGACGGCTCCTGCCGCGGCGAGGGCCGCCTGGTCGCCAGCGACGGGAAGGTTCGCGAAGTCGAGGTCTCGGCCTTCCGTGTGCCGGCGCCCGACTCCCGCGCGTACCTGTTTGTTCGAGACACGACGGAACGGCATCGGCGGGAGGCGGCGCTGGCCGAGTCCCACGCGCAGCTCCAGACCGTCAACGCCCGGCTCGCCGCGGCCGCCGCGCGGGCCGACGAGCTTGTCCACGCCGCCGAGGCTGCCAACCGCGCGAAGAGCGCCTTCCTCGCCAGCATGAGCCACGAGCTGCGCACGCCGTTGAACGTCATCAACGGCCTTGCCGCGACGATGGCGGAGCAGGCGAGCGACAGCACCGAGATCCACTCGGCCCAGCTCATCCTCGAGAGCGGTCAGAACCTGCTCTCGATCATCGAGGAGCTGATCGACTTCTCCGGCCTGCAGGCCGGCAAGGCGAAGCTCGAGCCCCGCTCCTTCGACCTGCTCGGCCTCATCACCCAGGTCTCGCGCCAGGCCGGGACCCTCGCGCGCCGCAAGGGGCTGTCGTTCTCCTACCGTGTCACCTCCGCGGTTCCGGTCCGCATCGTCGGCGACCCGCGCCGTCTCCAGCAGGTGCTGCTCAATCTCCTCGGCAACGCCGTGAACTACACCCAGCGCGGCGGGGTGCAGTTCGACATCGCCGCCAGCGCGCGCAACGGGCGCTGGCGCCTGTCCTTCGCCGTCGCCGACTCCGGCGTGGGCATCGATCCGGCCGACCTCGAGAAGCTCTTCCACCCCTTCGCCCGCGCGGAATTCGGGCAGGCGCGGCAGGTGCACGGCACCGGGCTCGGCCTGGCGATTGCCCGCGCCTTCGCCCAACTCATGGGCGGCGACATCGCGGTGCGCAGCCATCCGGGCAAGGGCACCCTGTTCCGCTGCACGATCGAGGCCGACGAGTCCGACGGCGGCACCGCCTTCGGCTCCTTGACGCCGGCGTGCCTGGCCGGGTCCCGGGTGCTCCTGGTGTTCAGCAATCGCCAGACCCGGCGGATGCTCGCCGGTGCGCTGCAGACCTGGGGCGCGACCCCGGTCGTCTGGCAGGGGCCGGACATCCCGATGGATCGTGCCCAGCTCGAGACTCCGGTCGACCTGGTCGTCGCGGAGGCCGCGCTGGCCCGCAACCTCGGCCCGATGATCAACTAGCATCTGCAGGCCCGCCCGCCCCGGCGCCCGGCGCCGGTGGTCTGGCTCTCCAGCCCCGACCGCCACTGGCCGGTCCCGGCCGCGGCGCGCGCCACCAATGTGCCGCTGCCGCTCGACCTGGCCGAGTTTGCCCGGGCGATCACCGGCCTGCTTGCCGCGCCCGCCGGCTCGACTCCGGCGGCCGCGGGCCCGGAGCCCAAGCTCGGCGAGCGCCTGCCGCTGCGCCTGCTGGTGGCCGACGACATCCCGACCAACCGCGAGATGCTGCGCCGCCTGTTGTTGCATCTCGGTTACAAGGCCATGCTGGTCGCCAACGGCGCGGAGGTCGTCGAGGCGCTCCGGCTCCAGCCCTTCGACCTCGTGCTCCTCGACGTCGAGATGCCGGTGATGAACGGCCTCGCGGCCGCCCGCGAGATCGTGCGGCAGAATCCCGACGCCGCGCGTCGCCCGAAGCTGGTCGCGCTCACCGCCAACGCCCAGACCGGCGACCGGGAGCGCTGCCTTGCCGCCGGCATGGACGACTACCTGAGCAAACCCGTGCTGCCGTCGCACATCGAGGCGTGCTTCCTGCGTCTGTTCCGCGCCGAGACGCCCGCCGAGGAGCCGCCGGCCCTGCCCGCGGGCGGTCCGGACCTCGTCGATCGCAACCAGCTCGCGGCCTTGTTCCCCGGGTTGCCGCCCGGCCAGGTCGCGGAGGTGCTGCAGCAACTCCAGTCCTCCGCCGCCCGCGATCTCGACTCCGCCTGGCCGCGCCTGGGCGAGGCCTGTGCCAACCGCAACTGCGCGCATCTCGCCGAGGTCGCGCACGGCCTCAAGGGCTGCTTCACCATGCTGGGGTGGGCGCGACTGGCGGCCTTCTGCAACGAGGCGGTGGTGCGGGCCCGCGCCGGCGACTTCAACGACTGGACCACCTTCGGACCCGAACTCCAGAAGCTGCACGACCTCTCGGCCGCCGAGATGCAGTGCTTCCTCGAGGAGCTCAACGGCGCCGCGGCCAAGACCGTGGCCGCCGGCGAAGCGGGCCGATGAGCACCCGACGGAGACCATCGCCATGAGCGCCTTCCATCTGGAAACCACCGACAACACCGCCCTCGTGCGTCTCGACGGCGAACTCACCATCGAGGAGGCGGGCGCCCTCCGTGTCGCCCTGCGCACCGCGTTGCGGCGCCCGCGTGAGCTGGTGATCGAGCCCGCCGGACTCGCCCGCATCGACGTCGCCGCCCTCCAGGTCCTCCTCGCCGCCGCGCGCATCGCGCGGAGCGTGCGCGTCGCCCCGTCGCCCGCCCCGGCCTGGACCGCCGCCCTCGAACGCTACGCGCTCGCGCCCGCGTTCGCCCAATCCTGAACCGCCGCATCCCAGCATTCCTATGACGAAGATCGTGATCGCCGTGGACGACTCGATGAGCATCCGCGAAACCGTGAAGATGGTGCTCGGCAGCGCCGGCTACGAGGTGCACTCCGCCGAGGACGGCGTCGCCGGGCTGCGGCTGTGCGAACAGCGCAAGGCCGACCTCGTCGTCACCGACCTCAACATGCCGCAGATGGACGGGCTCACCCTCATCACCCGCCTGCGCGCGCTGCCGCAGTACAAGTTCACCCCCATCATCATGCTCACCACCGAGTCGCAGGACGACAAGAAGGTGGCGGGCAAGAAGGCCGGCGCGACCGGCTGGGTGGTGAAGCCCTTCGACCCGGCCCGGCTCGTGGCCGTGGCCAAGATGGTCTGTCCGGTCTGACCCCGCCAACCCTCGCCTCGTCGCCATGAACTTCGAAGAGATCCAACGCCGCTCCCGGGAGCTGTTCCGCCAGGAGGCCGCCGATCTGCTCGTCGAGCTGGAGCATGCGCTGCTCGAGCTCGAACGCGAACCGTCCAACCTCGCCGCGATCAACCGGGTCTTCCGGGCGATGCACACGTTGAAGGGGTCCGGCGCAACCAGTGGTTTCGCGGAGCTTTCCGCCTTCCTCCACCACGTCGAGGACGTCTTCAACGCCGCCCGCGAGGGCCGCGTGGCCATCAACTCGACCATTGTCGATCTGACGCTGCGCCTGTGCGACGCCATCAGCCGCTACCTCGAGGCTAAGCCCGAGGAGGCGGCGGCCGTGCTGCAGAAGGCCGATGGCGACCTGCAGGCGCTGCTGCGTTTTCTGCCGCCGAAGGAGGCGAAGGCCGCGCTGCCGTCGGCGAGTGTCGCCCCTGCCGGTGCTCCGGCAGTCGCGGTGGCCCAGCCTCCCGCCTTGCCTGCACCGGCGCTGAAGCGCTGGCGGATCCGGTTCGCACCGCACAGCGGCGTGTTCCAGCAGGGCATCGATCCGGGCATGTTTCTCGACGGTCTGCGCGCGCTCGGTGATTGCTCGATCGAGGCGCTGCTCGACACGTTGCCGTCGTTCGACGAGCTCGACCCGGAACTCTGCTATCTCGCGTGGGAGATCGGACTCGCCACGGCGGAGCCCGAGGGCGCGATCCGCGATGTCTTCTGCTTCATCGACGGAGACTGCGACCTCGAGATCGCGCCCGAGAAGCCGGCCGCCGCGACCACCGCATGGTATGTCGAGTTCGAGGCGACTCCGGCCCTGCTTGGTGCGCCGGGCGCGCTCGACTCCATCATCCTCGAACTGAGCGGACTCGGCTCGCATCACGTGCTCGAGTCGCCGCCGGCCGGGGATGAGCCCCAGCCCGGCCGCTGGCGCCTGCGCGTCGAGACCTCCGCGCCGCGGCAGCGCATCGAGGATGCGTTTGCGTTCGCGATCGACGTACGGCCCCGGATCTCGCCGGAACCGTTCGACGCGGTTGCGGCGCCGACCGGTTCGCCGGTCTCCGCGGCCAACGGCGCGCCCGCGCCGGTGAAGAACGGCACCGGAAATCCGCGCCGGGATGCCGCCGCCTCGGCCGCGGCGGTGGTTGCCAACGCCAAACGCGAGCTGCTTCGGGTGTCGGCCGACAAGCTCGACAAGCTGGTGAATCTCGTGGGCGAGCTGGTGATCCTGAAGTCGCAGGTGAGCGAGGGCTGCAGCGCCGTCCCGGAACTGCCGCCGATGCTCCAGGGCGCGGCCGAAGGACTGCAACGCCTGGCGTTCGAGCTGCGCGATGTCGTGCTCGGCGTGCGGATGATGCCGATCGGCGAGACGTTCGCGAAGTTCCAACGGCTCACCCGCGATCTCTCGCGCGACCTCGGCAAGGAGGTGGCGCTGGTGATCGAGGGCGCCGAGACCGAGATGGACAAGACCGTGCTCGACCAACTGGCCGACCCGCTGATGCACCTCGTGCGCAACAGCCTCGACCACGGCTGCGAGCCGCCCGAGGCGCGGGTGGCCGCCGGCAAGCCGCGCACGGCCACGCTGACCCTGCGCGCCGAGCAGCGCGGCGACCGCGTCTGGATCGTCGTGTCCGACGACGGGCGCGGGCTCGACGCCGCGAAGATCCGCGCCAAGGCGATCGCCCGCGGCCTGCTGGCCGAGGACGCCACGCCCTCCGAGCAGGAGATCTACCAGTTCATCTTCCTCCCCGGCTTCTCGACGGCCGACAAGATCTCCGAGGTCTCGGGCCGCGGGGTCGGGCTCGACGTCGTGAAGCGCAGCATCGAGGCGTTGCGCGGGACGATCGAGCTCCGCAGCCAGCCCGGCCAGGGGGCGGAGATCCGCCTCTCGTTGCCGCTCACCCTCGCGATCATCGAGGGCCTGATGGTGCGCGTGGCCGACGACCGCTACATCCTCCCGCTCGGCAGCGCCCGCGAGACGATCGAGCTGCACCGCGACCGCCGGCTGGCGGCCAACGGCCGCAACGTCGTCCAGCTGCGCGACGAGCTCATGCCCTACCTGCGGTTGCGCGAACTCTTCGACTACTCGGGCGAGCCGCCGCCGATCGAGCGCGTGGTCATCGTCGAGGTGGAGGACAAACGCATTGGCATCGCCGTCGACGAGGTGCTCGGCAACCACCAGACCGTTCTGAAGTCGCTCGGCTGGCTCGGTCGCCGGGTCGACGTCTTCACCGGCGCCACCGTGCTCGGCGACGGCCGCGTCTCGCTCATCATCGACATCCCCGGCCTCGTCGCCTTCGACGCCAACCGCCTCCCGTCCGGCATCGGCCTCGGCGCCGGCGCGGCGCTGGCGATGGCCAATTGATCGCCCTCGTCCCGCTGTCCGGAAAACGTCAGCCCAATCTGCCATGGAAACTCCCGTCAAACCGACCAAGGAACAGTTCCTTGCGGCGATCCTGAAGATCGAGCGGTTCTCGCCCGCTCCCCGCGTGCTCAGCAAGGCGCTCGGCCTGCTGCGCGACCCCAACGCCGAGATCGACGACATCGTCGCCCTGATCCGCACCGACGCGGCCCTTGCCGCCGACATCATCCGCGGCTCGAACAGCGCGTTCTACGGCGCCGGCGAGCGCGTGTCGTCGCTCGACCGCGCGCTGCAGCGGATCGGTTTTCGCGAGGGCATCCGGCTGTTGAACCACTCCGTGGCGCACCTGGCCTCGGGCCGCAACCTCGGCAGCTACGGGATCGCGGCGGAGGATTTCTGGGCCGAGAGCCTGTTCCAGGGCCTGCTCCTGGAGGAGCTCGCGAAGGAGACCGGTGCGGTGTCGCCGGATGATGCGCACACCGCCGGCCTCTTGCGCTACATCGGCCGCCTCGCGATCAACCAGAGCATCGACGACCTCGGCGGCGGCCTGTTCTGGGACGGGAGCGCGCCGGTCGAGCAGTGGGAGCTGGAGAACGTCGGCGTCACGCAGGAGCAGGCGGGCGCGATCCTGCTCAAACATTGGCAGTTCCCCGACGCGACCGTGCAGGCCGTCGAGTGGCAACGGGCGCCGGCGCAGGCGCCGCAACCGAACTGGCTGGCCGACGCGCTCGCGTTCGCCGCGGTGGTGCTGCCCGCCGGCTCGGAGAGCGCGAAGTTTGGCGAGGTGCTGGCCGCGACGATGCCGACGCTCGGCGAGCACCCGTTCGTCCTCGCCAACAAGCTCTCGGCCGAGCGCCTCGGCAGCACGATCGAGGTCGCCCGCAATGGCCTGAGCGCCGTGAACCAGCACCTGTACGGGTGAGGAAAGGGCGGAGCGCGGCGGCGTTGTTCAGTTGTCGGTGGGTGCTTCGGGCGCCCCGCTCGCCGGCGCCGCACAGTCGGGGGATGCGTGCCGGTGGGTGATCTACCAGGCGTAGCGGCTTTCCATGAACTGGTAGTACATGAAGCCGTAGCGGTTGAACCAGTCGGGCTCGCTGTAGACCGACTTCTCGCAGGCGCTGACCTCGAGCAGCGCCTGCTGCAGGACGCCCATCAGCTCCTGGTACTTCTTCTCGTAGGCGGTCTTGAAGCCCTTGAACGACTGCTCGATCTTGCGCCGCTCCGCCTGCCAGGCGAGGCCGGCCACGCCGTGGATGCCGGACACGTCGTCGCCGAACGAGAGCGACGCCTTGTAGAAATCCTCGGTCACACCGCGCACGGCGCGCAGCCGCTCGAGATTGGCGCGGCAGCGGTTGAGCTTCTCGTAGGCCGCGGCGAAACAGGGCTCGCCGCCGTCGGGGCAGTCGCTCGGCACCTGCGGGGAGCCGGGCGGATTGTAGTTCGGGTCGTAGCTCTTGTCGGCGTCGCTCAGGGCCTTGTAGGCGTCGAGCAGATCCTTGCCGGACTTGGCGACCGCGGTGGCGGCCTGGCCGCCCTTGTCGGCGAGGGTGCCGAGATTGCCGGCGGCGTCCTGGGCGTCCTTGGTGTTCTTGTGGTCCTCGATGTTCTTGCGCATGCCGGCGATGGCGTTGCCCGACTGGGGAAAGTCGTTGAGGGTGACGACGCCGAGCGGGGCGCCGGCAAAGGCGGCGGAGGCGAGGGTGAGCAGAAGGAGGGTGGCGGCCGTTTTCATGCGCTCTTCTTTTTGAGAACCATCACGGACAGGAGGATGACGATGAGGCCGAGCAGGGCGGCGATCACCCAGAGGACCGGTGACGAGCCGAGGCTGCCGGAGGTCGCTCCGGTTTTCTTGAAGGCGGCCATCGCGACGAAGGGGGACTTCATCGGCGGCTTGATCGCGTCGCCCGCCCAGACGGCGAGATGGTAGCGGCAGGCGCCGTCGGGGGCGGTGATCTTGATCTTCAGGTCGCCCTCGGTGCGGAACTGCAACGTTGCCGCGCCCGTCGCGCCGGTGGTGGCCTCCTGCTCGACGTCGTCCCAGAGATGCTTGCTCAGCTGCACCTTCACGTTGTCTCCAGGTTTCTTGGTCACGACGACGACCTGCACGGGCTGCAGGATGGTGAGGTTCTCGACGATGTAGCGGTCGGGCTCGGTGCCGGCCTCGGCC
>JAEXPG010000117.1 GCA_023447015.1 Verrucomicrobiota bacterium | reverse complement strand
GGCGCAGCCCGAGTTCGTGGGCGCGGTCGAGGGCTTCCGCAAAGCGGTCGCGGTAAACCCCGAACTTCGTCGGCCGCGTCCCGGAGTAGCGGACGAGGTCGTTGTTGCCGTAGCCGAGGCCGGCCGCGGGATTGATCCGCAGCCCGAGCTCCCGTCCCGGGGAGAGTTGGGCGAGGCGACGCAGCGCTGTGAGCGAATCGGCGTTGATCCAGACCTTGGGCGCCTTGGCGAAAACCTCGTAGTCGGCGGTGCTCAACGATCCGGCGGTGAACGAGAGCGTGCTGTCGTCGAAACCGCAGGCCCGGGCCCAGTGCAGCTCGCCCGGCGAAGAGACGTCGAGACCGACGCCGAGTTCGCGCAGGAGGCGCAGGACGGGCTCGAAACGGTTCGACTTCATCGCATACAGCAGGCGGACGGGACGCCCGATGGTCGCGAGGTGTTCGCGCAGCCGGGCGACATTCGCGGCGATGCGGTCGCCGCAGTAGAAGTAGGCCGGCGTGCCGTGGCGGACGGCGAGATCGGCGACCCGCTTGTCGCCGAACCAAAGCTCACCCGTCGCATCGCGGTAGCGGTCCGCCCGTGTCCACCATTCGGGTGGTGGAGCGGAGGCGTGATCGTGCGAAGGGTGGGTATCCATCGAAGTGGGCGCAGCCGCGTCAGGCGATGGCGATGGTCACGCGGCTGCCGGTGATCTCGTGTTCGATGTCCGATTTGAGCTCGCGGGCCGCGGCCTCGACCTCGGCGGCCGGCTGGGTGGGCGGAAACCCGAGGACGATCTCGACGAAGACCTCGCTGCCGGAGCGGCGGGAACGAATCTCGCGCAGTTCCTCGTAGCGCTCGAAGTGTTTGGCGAGCAGGCGGAGGATGGCGATCTGCTGCTGCTCCTCCAAGGTCCGGTCGAGGAGGTCGAGCGTGGAGTTCTTGAAGATGCCCAGTGCGGCGAAAAGGATCGATGTCGCGATGATGAGGGAGGCGGCCGGGTCGATGTAGAGCGACCAGTTGTACGCCGCGAGCAGGGTGCTCAGGCCGAGGGACAGGAGGATGAAGCCGTTGCCGACCGCCTTGGTGATGAACAGGCCGGCCTGCGCCTCGAGGAGCGGGGAGTTCTGCGCGCGCGCCTGCTGGCGCGACTGCAGGAACAGCCGGGTGTTCACCACCCCGTAGACGATCTGCGATCCCGCGCTGATCCAGACTCCGGCGCCGCTGATGTGGGCGGGATGCAGGAGGGAACGGACGGCGTTGGCGATGATGACGACCAGGCAGAGGAACATCAGCAAGCCGACGATGAGGCTGGAGAGGTTCTCGAGCTTGCCGACGCCGTAGTCGAACTGGTGGTGGCTGCCCCGCTGGATGCGCCGGATCGTCATCCAGGCCAGCAGGACGGCGATGAACTCCAGCGCCGTCTTGCAGAAGTCGGCGAGGATGACGGCGGAGTGGGCGGCGAGGAGCGCCCCGAGGGTGACGGCAAGATCGATGCCGCCGGCGACGACGGCGGTGCGCGAGGCGGATTCGCGGTCTCCGCCGCCCCCATGCGGGGAGGGGTGCATGGCGTGGTCAGGGTTGGACGAGGCCGCGGGCGGCGGCGAGGTCGGGGACGAGAGTGAGGATCCTAGTGAAGCCGGAGACTTCGAACACCTCGCGGACGGCGGGTTGAACGGCGCAGAACACCAGTTGTCCTCCGGCGGTCTTGATCCGTTTGGCGAGGGCGAGAAAGACGCGGAGGCCGGCGCTCGAAGTGAAGGCAAGGCCGGCGAGATCGAGGATGCAGCGCGGTGCGGCGAGGCCGGCGAGCGCGGTGGACAGCGATTGGTCGAGCTGGGGGGCGCTGGCGCTGGTGATCTCGCCGCGCAGCGAGATGAGCAGGAATCCTTCGCCCGGAGTGGAGTTGATTTCGAGCATCGGGGACGGGTCAGGTTGCGGCCGGGCGGTTGACCACGAAGGTCATCCGGTTGCGGTCGCCGCGGCGTTCGTAGCGCAGGTCGTCGACGCTGCGCCGGGCGAGGAAGAGGCCGAGGCCGCCGATCTCGCGCTCCTCGAGCGGCTGGTCGAGGTTGGTCGGATCGGGCCGGGTGGTGGGGTCGTACGGCTCGCCGGTATCCTCAAGGTGGATCCGAAGCGCGTGTTCGTCGCACTCGGCCGCGAGGTAGAGTTGGCCGTCGAGGCCTTTCTCCTGGTAGGCGTGGACGACGACATTGGTGGCGACCTCGTCGACAGCGAGCTGCAGGCGATAGGCCGTCTTGGCGTCGAAGTTCGCCTCCCGGGCGGCGGCCTGGACGAAGGCCGCAACCTCGTCGAGCGAATCGAGGATGCCAGGCAGGGTGAGGGTGGTCATGGGCGGCACCGCCTCATTATCCCTCGATCACGGCGGCGTCGTAGGCGGGCAGCATGATGACCGCCTGGCTGAAGCCGCTGATCTCGATCGTCTCTCGGACGAGGTCGCGCGGGGCGACGACGTAGAGTTTCACGCCGGCGCCCATCTTCTGGCGGGCGAAGACGATCACGCGCAGTCCGGCGCTGGCCATGTACTCGAGATCGGCGAGGAGAAGGGCGGCCGCCTTCACCTTCTGGGCGGCGGCGTTTTCGATGAGTTCCCGGAACTGCCCGGCGGTGGTGGCGTCGAGCCGGCCGGCGAGGGTGATCTTGGCGACCTGGTTGACGAGTTCGAGTTTGGCGGTGAGGGCCATGGGAATGGGTGCTGAGGTTGATGGTTCGGGAGAGTGGGCGGTTAACGGGCGACGAGGATCAGGACGGAGCGGGCGCCGACGAGGATGCGGTCCTGCGGGGAGAGGAGCGGCTCGTGGCCCGGCTCGAAGACGTCGGCCGGGGCCTCGGCGCCGGTGTTGGCGAAGACGTGCCAGCGCAGTCCGGGGGGCGGTGCCGGGAGGGCGAAGTCAAGGGACTCCCAGTACATGTTGAAGGCGGCGTAGACGGAGTCGTCGCGGACGGTGTTGTTCTTGGCCTGGGTGCCATCGAGCAGGTAGGCGAGGACGCGGCTGCCGGCGGAGAAGTCCGCGTACCAGGCGGAGGTGCCGTGGAAGGAGATCTCGGGCAGGCCGCTGTCCGGCGAGACATGACCGGAGAGGTGATAGCGGGGGCGGAGCACCGGGTGGGCGCGGCGGAAGGCGATCATCCGGCGGAAGAAACGGAAGAGCTCGGCGTTGGTCCCGAGCGCGGACCAGTCGATCCAGGAGAGCTCGGTGTCGTGGCAGTAATTGTTGTTGTTGCCTCCCTGTGATCGCCCGAGTTCGTCGCCGGCGAGGATCATGGGCACGCCGTGCGCGAGCAGGAGGATGGCGGCGGCGTTCTTGATCTGGCGCCGGCGCAGGGCGTTGACGGCCGGGTCGGTGCTTTCGCCCTCCCACCCGCAGTTCCAGCTGTGGTTGTCGTTGCCGCCGTCGTTGTTGTTCTCGCCGTTGGCCGCGTTGTGTTTGCCGTTGTAGGCGACGAGATCGTAGAGCGTGAAGCCGTCGTGGCAGGTGATGAAGTTGATCGAGGCGGTGGGGCCGCGGCCGTTCCAACCGTAGAGGTCGGGGGAGCCCTGCAGGCGGGTGGCGAGGGCGCCGGTCATGCCCATGTCGCCCTTGAGGAATCGGCGGATGTCGTCGCGGAACTTGCCGTTCCACTCGGCCCAGCGGCCGTAGGCGGGGAAGGAACCGACCTGGTAGAGACCACCGGCGTCCCACGCCTCGGCGACCAGCTTGCACTTCGAGAGGATGGGGTCGAAGGCGAGACTCTCCAGCAGCGGCGGATTGGCCAGAGGGGCGCCGAAGGGGTCGCGGCCGAGGATGGAGGCGAGGTCGAAGCGGAATCCGTCGATGTGATACTCGGCGGCCCAGTAGCGCAGGCAGTCGAGCACGAACGAGCGAACGACGGGGTTGTTGCAGTTGAGGGTGTTTCCGCAGCCGCTGAAGTTGTAGTAGTACCCCTCGGGCGTGAGGATGTAGTAGGTCTGGTTGTCGATGCCGCGGAAGGAGATGTACGGACCGTGCTCGTTGCCCTCGGCGGTGTGGTTGAAGACGACATCGAGCATGACTTCGATGCCGGCCTGGTGGAGTTCGCGGACAAGGGTCTTGAACTCGTCCATCTGCATGCCGAACGGGCCGGTGGCGGCGAAACCGGCTTTGGGGGCGAAGAATCCGACGGTGCTGTAGCCCCAGTAGTTGAGGAGGCGCTCACCCGAGGCGGGCATGAACCGGCTGTTCTCGAACTCGTCGAACTCGAACACGGGCATGAGCTCGATGCAATTCACGCCGAGTTCCTTGAGGTAGGGGATCTTCTCGGCGAGGCCCGCATAGGTGCCGGGATTGCGGACCTGGGAGGACGAATGCTGGGTGAAGCTGCGCACATGCAGCTCGTAGATGATGAGATCCTCGAGCGGGATGCCGACGGGCCGGTCGCCCTGCCAGTCGAAGTCGTCGAACGCGAGGCGGGCGCGGTGCGGGTAGGGTTCGGACCAGTCGGGCTCCACGCCCCACTTGTTCCGACCGGAGAGCAGTCGCGCGTAGGGATCGGAGAGGATCTTGGTCGGGTCGAAGCGATGTCCGTGGGTCGGGTCCGACGGGCCGTCCATGCGGTAGCCGTACTCGATCTCCTCGACGTCGAGGTCGAAGACGATGATGCAGAAGACATCGCCGATGCGGAACTCGGGCGGGAAGGGGATCTCGGCCGACGGGGTGCGTTCGCCCTTCTGGAAGAGCACCAGGGAACACGCGGTGGCGTGGCGGGAGAAGATCGAGAAGTTCACGCCGCCCGGAACCAGGGGGGCCCCGAACGGGAGCGGGCGGCCGGCCCGGACCTTGTGTCCCGCGATCTCATGGGTGGGGTAGAAGTCGATGCGCGTGTCCATGGCGGGGTCAGATCACGACCTCTGCGAGTGTGGCGTGGCGTTCGAAGAACTGGAGGAAGCCGGTGATGCGCATCGTCTCCGCGAGGTTCTCGGCGAGGCCGACGAGGACGGCCTTGCCCTTTTTTGCCGTGAGCTGGCGGTGCAGGAGCAGGAGCACCCGCAGCCCCGCGCTGGACATGTAGCCGACCCGGGTGAGATCGAGGACGAGCACGGAGGTATCGCCGAGGATCGGCGCGAGGGCGGCCTGCACCTCCGGGGCGGTCTTGCCGTCGATGGCGCCATCGATGGTGGCGATGGCGTGGGTCGGTTGCCGTTGGATATCGATCTTCATTTGGCGGAGCGGCCTTGGACCGGTTCGATGGTGCCCTTGAACTTGATGCGGGGACCGTCGGCCGGGATGTCGACGGTGAGGGCTTCGGCGTCGTAGGCGGTGTAGTTCTTGCCGTCGGCGGTGACCTCGGAGATGCGGATGGATCCCTTCGGGAGGAGGTCGGGGGCGACGCGAAGCTTGTTGTCCGGGAGGTGGCCGGGGTACGGCATGTAGAAGAAGTCCATCGGGACCTTCCGGATGAGCAGGTTCGTGTAGGTCGCCGCGAGGAAGGCCAACTCGAACGAGTGGTAGCCGCTCATCGAGTGGCTGCCCTTCAACCGCTCGGTGCCCATGAGGTAGGGGATGCCGTTGGCGAGCACGTTGAAGTAGACCGCGCCATCCTGGTGATCGAGGAAGTAGGAGTTGTAGAACGCCGAGGACTCGCGGGCGTGGCGGAGGTACTCGTCCTCGCCGACGCAACCGTGGAGGATGAGGTAGGCGAGGATCGCCTGCTCCTGCTGCCACCAGGCCTTGCGGTCGTGCCAGGCGAACCGATGGAACTTCTCGCCCGGGCCGAGGAGGCGCTCGACGACGTCGTACCAGCCGCCGCGCTGCCGGTCGGCGCCGGCCCACGGCATGATGTCGGCGATCTTGCGGGCGAGGGCGACGTACTTCTCCTTCGGCGCGAGCGCATTGATGCGCATGAGATTCCACGCGATCTTGAGATTGTGGCCGACGACGGCGCGGTTCTGCTGCCAGCCCCAGGTCTGGTCCTTGCTCCAGTCCTCGAAGAACTTCTCCTGCACGAACGGGCTGTTGTCGTAGTCGGGGAAGCGCTCGGCGATGGTGTCGCCGGTCTCGACGAGGAAGTCGGCGAAGTCCTTCCGGCCGGTGGCGAGCACGAGGTTGATCAGGAAGGCCGGAGCGTGGTCACCGACGGAGTTCCAGTTCTTCTTGGCGCGATTGCGCCCGAGGCTCTCGGCCCGCGGATCGAGCGTGACCGGATCGATGTGCGAGAAGTAGCCGCCGAGCTTCTCGTCGCGGAAGAAGCGCTTGAAGAGGTCGATCGTCAGCTCGGCATCCCGGAGGATGGCCTTGTCGCCGGTCATCCGGTACGTCTGCACCGGGCCCGCGAGGGCGTAGATCTGCTCGTAGGCGGGGACGGCGTAGTAGTCGTCGCCGAACTCGGAGGCGAAGACCTTGTGCTCCTCGCCGCCCTTGAGGTCGATGCCGTGGTACCAGTAGACGATGTTCTCGTCGCGGTCGTAGAACCGCATGTGGTCGCGCAGGT
>JAEXPG010000094.1 GCA_023447015.1 Verrucomicrobiota bacterium | reverse complement strand
CGGCATGGGCCGGAGGCAAGCCGCAGCCTGGGGCGGCGGCGAGCGGGAAACGGCGTGGCGGCACCGGAGCGGAGCGTTGCGGAAACGGCAAATGTGACGACTTTGCGCCTACCGGTCCCCCTCCCTGGCGGGGTCGGTTGACCCCATGTTCCTGCCCGCAACAGAACAGACCGGTCGTCTCCTCCCGGTCCGTGTCGTCCGGAGTGCGGCGGCGCTGCTGGTGCTGGCGACGGTGCTATGCGGGACGTGCCCGGCGCGGGCGCAGGTCAGCTTGTTTCCGGCGGCACCGGCCGGCCGGGTGGAGACGGGGGCGCCGCTGTTTGTCGTGCTCGGCCCGGAGGCGCTCGGACTGCGCAGCGCGCCGACGGACTTTCACCTCCTGAGCGACGGGCGACTTCTGCTGGTCGCTCCGCAGGAGCTGGCGGTGGGGGACGGTTTCCGATGGTCGGTGGTGGAGCAGGCGTCGGGGGAGCCGGCGAGTGCGCATGTCAGCGTCGCGGTGGACTTGGACGGCTCAATCTACGCGGGAATACCCGGCGGGTTCGCGCGTCTGGAGTTTGGCCGGGACGGTTTCTGGCGGGCGACGTCGGTGGCGGGTTTGCCGGTCGGCGAGGCGCAGGACCGGCCGGTTCTGCGGGAGGTCGCGGCGGCGGACGGGATGTGGTTCTGGCACAGCGAGAGCGGCTCGTTGATCGCGTGGCGGCCGGGTGTGGCGGCGCGGGTCGCCGAGCGGGTGGGCACGTTCGGGCACCTTTTTCTTTTCGGTGGCAGGATCCACCTCAGCGACCAGGCCGACGGCTCGCTCTGCCGGATCGAGGCGGACGGTTCGCGGCAGGTGCTGTCGTCCAGCCAGGTGACTCCGGACGACAGCATCACCTGTTCGACTCCGCTCGGGGTCGGGGCGCTGCTGGTCGGCACGCACGCGCGCGGGCTGGCGGTGTTCGACGGGAAGGAGCTGCGGCCGTTTCCGGTGCGGGGGCTGCTGGCGAGCGGCCAGCGCATCAACGCCCTGTGCGCGACGGAAGGCGACTGCTTCGCTGCGGCGGTGGAGAACGTCGGCATCGTGTTCTTCGACCGGCAGGGCCGGACGTTGCAGGTGCTGGACCGCTTGTTCGACCACCGGTTGGCGCGCCCCCGCCGGCTGCAGCCGATGCCCGGCGGAGTGATCTGGGTGCTGCTTACCGAAGGTCTGGCGCGGGTGGCGTTCCCCTCGCGGGTGTCCTATTTCGATCCGATGATCCCCACCGGGATGAACACCGCGCATCCGTTCCGCGATGCGGGCGGGCTCTGGGTCATGGCCGAGGGCAAGGCGCAGCGTGGCATCTACGACGCCGAGGGGCGGCTGCTGCGCTTCGAGATCGATTCGCCGCCCGGGCGTTTCGTGTTCGCGTTTTTCGTCATCACGGGGGCGCCGCTGGTGGGGACGGAGGCCGGGCTCTACCGCCGGACGACGGCGGGGTGGGTGCGCGTGTCGCCCGCGGACTTGGTCAATGCCCGGATCCTCTCCGAACATCCGGTCGGCGGACGTTGGCTGTATGCTGCGCGCGGCGAGCTGGGTTGGTTGTGGGAGGCGGGCGAGCGCATCGAACTTGAGCGGCATCCGGTCGAGGGGCTGGCCAATGTGTTCGGCGCCGTGACGGAGCGCGACGGCACGGTGTGGTTGGAACTCGGCGTGGGGCAGATCGGCCGGGTGACCTTCGATCTGCAGGGGGGGCCGCGGTTGGCGATCCTCACAGCCCAACAGGGCGTGGCGGAGGGCTGGGCGCAGGTCTTCGAGATCGACGGCGTGGCGGGTTTCAACGTGGCCGACCGGGTCTACCGGTACGAACCCGGTGCGGCGCGCGTGGTGCCCGATCCGGGGTTCCTCGCGCGGCTGCCGGCGGTCGGCCTGCTGGTGGGGCGGCCGCAACGCGATGCGCTGGGTCGGCTGTGGGTCGGCGGTGGCGACTCCGTGCAGGTCTACGACGACCGCAGGGGCAAACCGGAGCTACTGCCGGTCGCGATGCCGGCGGGCTTGCGGCCGTACTATTTCACGAGCGAGACGGACGGGGTGGTGTGGGTGCGGGGTGCCCGGCGGTTGCTGCGCTACGATCCGCGGATGCCTGAGGCGGTGCCGGCGCCGTTGCGCGCCATCATCGCGGAAGTGACGCTCACCGCGTCCAACCGCACGATCCTGCGCGTGGGCGAGGCCCTGCCGCCGCTGGCCGCAGCCGACAACTCCCTCGCCGTGCGGTTGATGGCCTCGGGCGGACCGGTGGGCGTGCCGG
The DNA here is from genome assembly GCA_023447015.1 of Verrucomicrobiota bacterium. GTDB lineage: Bacteria > Verrucomicrobiota > Verrucomicrobiia > Opitutales > Opitutaceae > CAJCBL01. Next base: position 2,841 of record JAEXPG010000094.1, on the reverse strand, counting down.
TGGTGCTCGAGGCGATGCTCGAGGGCGCCGGCCGCGAGTGGGTGCCGACCGGCGCGTCGGGCACCGCCGTCTACAACCGGCTCAAGGAAGGCGACTACCGGCTGCGCGTGCGGCCGCGGGCGGGCGCGCTGTTGGGCGAGGAAGCCACGCTGGCGATCACCGTGCTGGCCCCCTGGTATCGCACGCCGTGGGCGTACGCCGGGTTCGCGCTGTCGGCGCTGGGTTTTGCCGGTGGTGTCGTCTGGTACGGGACCGCCCGGCAGCGCCGGGAGAAGGCGCGGCTCGCGTGCGAGGTGGCGGCGCGCACGGCCGAATTGCACGACACCAACCGGCAGCTCCTCGACCAGATCGACCAGACGCTGCGACAGGCCGCCGAACTGCAGGCCAGCGAGGAGCGCGCCCGCCGGCTCAACGCGACGCTGCGTGTCCAGATGGAGGAGACGATGCGCAAGGCGCTTGAGCTGCAGGCCAGCGAGGAGCGCTACCGCCGGCTCAGCGAGGAGCTCGAGCGGCGGGTGGCGGCGCGCACGGCCGAGCTCCACGGCGCCAACGCCCAGCTCATGATCAGCAACCGCGAGCTCGAGGCGTTCTCCTACTCCGTCTCGCACGACCTGCGCGCACCGCTGCGCAACATCAGCGGCTTCGCCGACCTCCTGCGCCGCCGCATCTCCGGCCGCGGCGACGCCGAGGGGGACCGGTTTCTCGAGACCGTGTCGGCCGAGGCGCAACGGCTCGGCCAGTTGATCGACAGCCTGCTCGGCTTCTCGCGGCTCGGGCGGGCCGAGATGAGACGGGGGCCGGTCGATCTGCGCATCCTGGTGGATGCGGCGCGGGCCGAGCTCGCGGCCGAGCAGTCCGGGCGGCCGGTCGACTGGCGCATCGGGGCGCTGCCGGTCGTCGACGGCGATCCGACGCTGCTGCGGCAGGTCTTCGTGAATCTCCTGGGCAACGCCCTGAAGTTCACCCGCGACCGTGTGCCGGCGGTGATCGAGATCGGCGCGCGGGAGTCTGCCGGTGGCGCGGGTGAGGTCCTGGTCTACCTGCGCGACAACGGCGCGGGCTTCGACGCGCGGTACGCGGACAAGCTCTTCGGTGTCTTCCAGCGGCTGCACAGCGCGAAGGAGTTCTCCGGCACCGGCATCGGGCTGGCCAACGTCCGTCGCATCATCAACCGCCATGGCGGTCATGTCTGGGCCGAAGGCGCGGTCGGCCGGGGCGCCACTTTCTACTTCACCCTTCCGCTGAGCGCTCCGGGCACCTCCGTGCGGCCGGCCGGAGCGGAACGCGGGTAGTCGGCGCGGGGCACGCCGAGCCGGGGGCGTTGGGCGTCAGGGAGCAGCTGCCCATTCGCGAGGTCCGCCATCGGCCGCTGCCGGAAGCCGGTGCGGACTGGTCTGGCGGGCGAGGCGGACGACGAGCAGCCCGGCACACAGGCCGAGGCCCAACGCCAGGCCCGACCACACTCCGATCGGGCCGACGCCGAGCGGAAACCCGAGCACCCAGGCCGCCGGCACAGCGCACAGCCAGTAGCCGACGAAGGTGATCACGGTCGGGTGGCGCACATCGCCCAGCCCCCGCAGCGCCCCCATCGCGGTGACCTGGGTACCGTCGAACACCTGGAAGACCCCCGCCACGACCAGCAGGCGTGCCGCGAGGGCGACGACCTCGGGATCGGGGATGAAGCCGCTGGCGATCATGGTACCGGCGACGATGAACGTGCCGCCGAAGCAGGCCATGAGCGCGACGCTCGCCCCGATGCCGCCGAAGCCGATCACGCGCAACAGGTGACCGTGGCCGGCACCGCGTGCATGACCGAGGCGCACGGCCAGGGCGTGCGACAGCCCGAGCGGGAACATGAAGGTGGTGCCGGCGCAGTTGAGCGCGACCTGGTGCGCCGCCAACGCCACGGTGCCGAGCCAGCCCATGAAGATGGCGCTTACCGAGAAGAGCGACGACTCGAAGAACAATTGCAGGCTCACCGGCCAGCCTTGGGCGACCTGGGCCGCCAGCTCGCGGCCGCGCAACGGGGCAAGCCAGCGGAATGGCCGTGCGGGGGCGAGCGTCGGGTCGCGGCGCAGGCTGCACCACAACCCGAGAAACAGCGCGAGGCGCGAGAGGAGCGTGGCCCAGCCGGCCCCGGTCAATCCGAGTGCGGGTGCGCCGAGGTGGCCGTAGATCAGCACCCAGTTGAGGAGCACGTTGAGGCCCACGCCGCCGAGCACCCAGTGGAGCGGAGTCCACGGGCGGTGCAGGGCCTCGTAGTAGTTTTTCACCGCCAGGAACCCCAGGCTCGGCAGCAACGACCACGCGATGATGATCAGGTAGGGGCGGGCGGTGGTGGCGACCGCGGCCGGCTGCTGGAAGAGCCCGAGCTGGCCGGCGATTGCGGTGAGTGCGATCGCCAGCAGGATGCCGATCGCGGCGGCGATCGCCAGGCCATGGCGGAGCACCTCGCCGGCCTCGCGCGGACGCCCGGCCCCGTGCGATTCCGCGGCCCGCACCGCCACCGGGGTGAGGATTCCCACCCCGAGCAGGTAGGCGACGACCCAGACCGCGTTCGCGAAGGCCGACGCCGCGAGTGGCACTGCGCCCACCTGCCCGATCATGATGCTGTCGGTCAGGCCGATCAGCATCTGCCCCAGGTGCCCCACCGTGATCGGCAGGGCGAGCCGGAGGGTGGGGCGCAGTTCGCGCAGGGCTTCACGGAGTGCGGACATGGGTGGGGCGATATGTGGCGGGAAGTCGTGGAAGGCGATCCTTCGGTTAACGGCACAACCGCCCGGTGCTCACCCAGGCCATTCCTCCCCCGGCCCCATATACAGCCAGCCGGCGGGCGGTTGG
>JAEXPG010000252.1 GCA_023447015.1 Verrucomicrobiota bacterium | reverse complement strand
ATGTTACATTCGCCGCGACCGCCGCGCAGGAGAGGCGGTCTTGATCGTGCGCAAAAATGCGCCGGAGGGGGCGAGGGCGAGCCCTGGCGGCGCTCAGATATCGTCAGGGCCGAGCCACCGGAACGCCACGATCCGGAACCGCCGACCAAGCGTCTGGTTCACGCCGACGGCCGGCGGCCACGTCGCCGCGTCCTCGCTTGGGTCGACGAACTCCGGCAACCGCTGGACCACCGCCTCGCACCACGCCCGCGCGACCACGCGGCCCGGATCGTCCGCCGCGAGCGCCGGGTTCAATGCCTCCGCCGCCACGCGGATCGTGAAGGTGTCCGAGCGCACCGCGAGCAGCGGCGCGAGGGTGTTCAGCACCGCCGCCTGACCGAGCCAGTTCGCCGACCACCGCTCCGGCGGCCCGCCAATGTCGGCCACCAGCTCCGCCCGGGTGTTCAGCCCGGCGGCATCGATCGCCTCCTGCAACACCCCGCTGCCCACAAACTCCGCGAGCGAGCGGAACGGCCGCGGCCGCGCCGCGATCCGCCCCGCCAGTCCCGCCGCCAGCGTCTGGATCGCGCCGTCGGAGAAACACCGCACCCCGCGGGCCTCCGCGGGTGCAAAGGACGCCGACTGCCCGAAGACGAAGAAGGGATTCTCGAGGTCATGCGTCACGCCCGAGCTGTCGGTCCAGCCGAGCACCGCGCGCCCGAGCACCACGGCCCACGCCTCGGGCGAGACCGAGTTCACATTGAACATCCCGTCGACGCCGAGGAAGCGGGCTGCATCGACACCGCCCAGCTCCGCCGCGCCGGGGTCCCCGGCACCGGCGGCGTTCACCACGCGATACCGCACGTTCGGCAACCGGTCGCCGGCTCTCCAGCTTTCAGGCACGGGATTGAAGCACGCCTCGTCGAACACCGCGTTGCGCGCGCCGCCCCACGGGTTGCCGACGCCGAACGCCCGCTCGCCCGGCACCGAGAGCTGGGCGAGCGCCGCGATGCTGAGGTTGCGCTGCACGGTGCAATCATACGCCGCCAGCCGGCGTCCGGTCGCGAACAACTCGCCCGCCGCAAACTGGCGCGCGACCGCCCCGGCATTCGCGACGGGATCCGCACCGACGGACTTCCAGAACTCCGCCGCGTAACCGATCTGCGCGCTCTTGAGGTCCGGCGCCGGCCTCCGCCCATCCGTGGGATCCACCCAGTCGCCCCAGGCCGCGCGCGCCGGATCGAGGCGGAAGTGATGGCTCACGCCGTTCGGCAGCGCCGCTCCCGCTCCGCCGGCAAACGGCGTGTTCCCCGCCACCGCCCACCCACCGCGCCCGCTCCGCACCACAAAATCCCCGCTCGGAAACTCCTCAAGGACGGTCAGCGGTGACGCTCCGGCGTCGGCGTCGAACAGCGCCAGACTCAGCGTCCGCTCCGCCTCGCCGACCGTCGCGATCTCGAACTCGTCGTCGGCGGGATCCGCCGGAGTCGGATCGTCGATCGTGAGCCCGCTGTCCCACGCCTGTTCGACGACCGTCTCGACCACCGCGACCTCTCCGGCGCCGAGGTCGCCGGGAAGATCCACCGCGATGTCGCGCGCGGGCCCGAGCAGCGTCCGCAGATCAACCTCGCCCACCGGACCGCCGGGACCGCGCACCTGCGCGACCGAAAGCCCGCTGTCGCCCGCCCCGCCGCTGGTCCGCCGACCGCCGATCCGTACCCGATAGTCGGGCACACCAGCAGCCATCTGCGCCAGCGGCAGGTTGAACGGATTCCAGAGCTCGATCCGCAGCCGGCAGCCGAAGAGCAGCCGCGCGCCGCCGTCCTCGCGGTACGGCACGAGGTCGAGCGCCCACTCGGTGACGATCGGCTTGATCTGCGCCGTCGGACCACCGGTCGGCGCGGTGCCGCCCGCCACCGCCAGCCGCCCGCCGGCGGGGCGCTGGCGCTCGAGGTCCCGCACCGCCGCCGGGACCGCGTCCGCACGCAGATCGCTGAAGTTGCGCCGCAATCCGCCGTGCGCCGCATCCACGAGCAGCCCGAGCGAGCGGACAGTGAGATCGTGGTGATGCCGCCGCACAAACGACCGGTGGTTCTCGGTCGCCTGCGCCGCGCCGAGATCCTGGAAGCGCAACTGCGCCAGCGTGACCGCCGCGCCGAACTGCGCCCAGCGCGCGGCCGACGCCGGATCGTTCTCCGCCTGCAACAGGAACCCGGCCGTCGGCGGATCCCCGAAGTTCAGGACGTCGTTGCCGGTGCGATGCGCGACCAGTTGCCGCAGCCGTGCGCGCTCCGCCGGGCTCCCCACCGGGTCCTCCGCCGCCGGCCACAGCGGCACCGGGACTTCGTCCACCCGGTCGATCACTCCCACGTGTCCCTTCACGCCTTCGTCGCCGATCCAGTAGGCGAACCGGCCGATCGTCTGTTCGCCGGCAAGGCCGGCCGCACCGGCGACATCGACCGGTTCGAACAACGCCGCCACCGCGTCGCCGTCTCCCGGCGTCGTGTTGGGGCCCACGAGCATCGCTCCGTTGGCCGTCGGGCCGGCCACGACGACGCGCGTGTCCGCATCCGCCGGCGCGCCCGACACGAGCCATACCGGCCGCCCCGCATCGCTCCACAACCCGGTCCAGTGCGGGTTCGCGCCGCCGACACTGCGGGCCGTCGCCGTGCTGCGGGCATCGGGCCCGGCCGCACTCTGCAATCGCCCCAGTGCCACCCGCAGTCCCGTCAGCGCATCGGCGCGCGCCTGCTCCGCCGCGCCGCGTTGCGCGGTCGCCCGCAGCTCCGTCCGCGTCAACGCCGCCAAGGCCAGCAACAGCAGCACGATCGCGGCCAGCAGCGCCACGGCGAGCACCACCGCGAAACCCTCGCGCGAGTCCCCGCCGTGTCTCATGGCGCCGCCTCCAGCCGCACGCGCCGCGTGAGCACAATCGAGTGGACCCGCGCGACGTCCCACCACTTTGGCCCCGAGAGCCGCCCCTGCTCCAGCGCCTCGATCTGCCGCGCGCCCTCCTCGGTGAGCACGCGGACAAGGAGCTCCGCCTCGGCCGGGAAGCCTCGGCTCATCGCCGCCGCAGCCACCGGCGGATTCGGCGGCGATGCGCCGCTGTCGTTCGTCGCCGCAAAACCGCGATGGCCGTTGCTCGTCGGAAACAGCAGCACGGCCCCGCCGCCGCCCGCCGCCGGCCCGAAGAAGCGCACGCCGAAATCGATCACCTCGTTCGCCAGCAACTGGTCGCGCCGCGGGCGCCGCACCGTGCCCGCATCGCCGATGTTTCCGCCTCCGGCGGCGGTGTTGTACGCGGGGGCGAACACGTCGCAGCCGACCACGAAGGTCGACCGCTCCCGCGCCGGGCTCTCGTCGGCATACGGCCGCACCTCCGACCGGAACAAGGCGTAGCGCTGCGCCGAGCCCGCGCCCCCCGACACCGCACGCCGCACGATCTGGTAGCCGACCACGCGCGGCGCCGAGGTGTCGCCGATCCCGGAGTTGCGGTCCGGCACGTCGGCGACGAAACGCAGCCACACCCCGGCCATGCCGATACGACAGTCCTCGATCCGCCCGCTCGCCGGCACGAGGTCGAGCGACGACTCGGGATCGCCCGGTAGCGTCACCCCCGGCTTGCGCACCGGCGAGGACCACGTCGCGAGCGTGCCGCCAATGTCGCCGGCGCCGCTCTGGTCGGGCTGCACCGTCGCCGCCAGCCACACCCGCCCGTCGCGCCGGATCACCGCCGACTCGAGATCGCGCGCAAGCTGGTCGAGTGCCTGCTCCGCCTGCTGCGTCGCCGTCAGCCCGCCGCTCGCGCGCGCCCAGGTCCGGGTCACCTGCGCCAGGATCGCGATCATGAGGCCGGCGAGCACGACCGTGATCGCGCTGGCGACGAGCAACTCGATCAGCGTGAAACCTCCGCTGTCGCAGCCGCCCGGGCGAACTGGGACGCGAGCTCTCATCGGTTGAGCGCGGTGTGGAAGAGGAACTCCGAACGTTGCGACTCCGCGACAATCGCGCCGTCCGGCGGCAACGCCAGCGGCCAACTCACGCGCACCTGCAGCACCAGGCAAGCGGGCGTCGAATCCGGCCGCAGCGCCCGGGCCACCTCGATGCGGAAGTAGCGTTCCGCCGCCGGGATCCCCCGAGGTACGCCGTCCGCCGGGTCGCGGTCGGCGTCGGCGAGCAGGACGACCTGGGCGACGTCGCCGCGCCCGACCAGTTCAAGCGTCGCGCCGCCGGCGGTCGCCTCCGCCACCGCCGCAAATCCCCCGCGCCGCAATTCCGTCTCGACCAGCCGCGCCAGCCGCACGGCCAGGCGCCGGTCCGCCGTCTCGCGGGTCGCCCGCACCACCGGACCGAACAGCGCGACCGCGACAACCACGGTCGTCGCGCAGATGCCGACCGCCACCAGCACCTCCACCAGCGAGAGGCCGCTCCGCCGACAACGCTTCCGGTGTGTCGCAGCTTCCATGGTCAGAACTCCGCGCGCCCACGCGCGAAAGTCGCGACCCCGTACGACGACAGCGACAGCCCGGCGACCTCGTCGGGCCGCTCGCACACGACCGTGGCCGGCACGGCTTCGTCCTGTCGCCGCCCGATCGCGACAACCAGATCGCCCGCCAAGATTCCGCCGGTGGGCGAGAAGTGCACGACCAGCCAGCCTGTCGTGCCCAGCACCGGCGTCCCGGATCCGTCGCTCGCGTAGGGACGCAGTGCGGTCGAGCGCAGCGCCCCGCCGGAGGGCCGGCTCCAGTCATCGCCGAGGCGAAACGCCGCACCTGGCCCACGCGCGGCGGCCCCCTCCGGCGGCAGCACGACCACGCCCTCGGGCAGGAGGCTGCCGCCGTCGCTCGGACGCCAGCCCGCCCCATCGGGGACCGCCACCACGATCTGCCGCAGAAACCGCTCCGGCTGCGCCGCGTCGGCATGGATCATCACCCGCGCCGGTTCGCCCCGGGTGGTCGCCAGCTGGCGGGCCTCCGCCACGCGCGCGGCCAACAGCGCCACCGCCGCATCGCGCGCCGCCCCCGTTCCGGCGCCGCGCAGACATGTCACCGCGAGCGCCACCGCCACCGTCATCAGACCGACCACCGCAAGCAGCTCGAAGAGCGTGAAGCCCCGGGCGCCGCCGGCCGCGGTGCAAGACGGGGCTGTCGGTCGGCCGGTCTTCATCGCCAGCTGTAGGTGATGTCGTCCGCCGTCCGCCCGGCACCGGCCGAGTAGAACAGCACGCTGGCGCGCACGCCACCCGCAGGGAACGCCGCCGCCTCGGGCTCGAGCGTGCGCCCCGTCGCGGCCGCGACCACCGCGGGCAACGGACGAGGCGCGGCGATCAGCCCGTCGCCGTCGCGGTCGACCAGCACCACGATGTCGGTGTTGCCGAAGGCGTCACGAATCGGCGGATTCACGCCCTCCCCGAGTTCGTCGGCGGTGAAGCTGAGGAGCGCAACCCGCCGCACGTTCGCCGCCACCGCCCGCGGCAGATCGGCGGCGCCGCCGTCCTCCCGCCGTCCGGTCAGCGTCTGGAAGAAGAGGCCGGGCACGTCGTTGACCCGGCACGCCGCCGGTAGTGGCGCGCTTGGCGCCGCCGCGAAGTTCGGGAAATAGCCGTACTCGGCGCGGAAGCCCTCGAGCGCGACCACCCATTGGGCGAACTGCGTCTTCACCCTCGCCCGCCGCGCCGACTCCTGCGCCCGGCCGACAACCGGCACGAGGATCGCCGCGAGGATGGCGAGCACGGCCAGCACGGCCAGCAGCTCAACGAGGGTGAAGGCGGATCGCCGCGGGCGCGCGCGGTCCGGAGACTTGGGCCGGGGAAAATGACCGCGGGCGAAGCCGCGACTTGGTTCGGGCGAGGAGTTCATGGGCCGGGTTCGAAAGCGGAGAGGTTATCGGCGTTGGCGCCGGCGCCGGATGGTGGCGCCCCGTCCCACTCGGCGAGATCGGCAGGCAGCTCCACCACGCCATCCGGCCCGGCGGAGTACAGCTGCGGCGTCAGCCGCGTCCACGCCGGACCGGTGCGGTAGCAATACACGTAGCGCCGCCCCCACGGGTCGAGAAAGGCGTTGGCCGATTGCGCCGAGCCGCCGGCTCCGGGCAGGTCGGCGGTCTGGAGCGAATGCGCAGAGAGCGTCACCAGGCACCGGCCCGCCACCGGCCTCAGCGCCGCCCCCGGGCCGCGCCGGCCGGTGAGGGCGTTGAACAGGATACCCGGCCCGTCGTCGGCCGCGGCAGGGGCGCCCGCGGGGTCGTTTGTCGCCGCGGCGGTGCGGGGGCAGTCGCCGAACTGCGCCCGATAGGACTCCAGCGCCTGGGCCAGCACC
>JAEXPG010000577.1 GCA_023447015.1 Verrucomicrobiota bacterium | reverse complement strand
CCCCTTATCTGTTCGTAACCGCACGAGCCGTGTGTCGTCTTGCGGGGCGATGAGCCGCAAGATGAACCTGACGGTTGTCGCGTGTGTGCTGGTGGTGCTTGGCGCCGCCGGCCTCGCCTGGCGCGGGAGCGCCGCGGCGTCCCGGGCCGAAGGGGAACTGGCGGTGGCGCGCGGGCGTATCGGAGAGCTGGAACAGCAGCTCGCCGCGGCGCGGGCGGCTCCATCGCTCGGGCCGGGCGAGCCGCGGAACGTGGCGGAGCCGGAGCGGGTGGTGCCTCGGGCCGAACCGGAGCGGCCGCCCGGTCCGGGCAGGCGCCCCGGGCACATGCCCGATTTCTCCAACGATCCGTAGATCGCGCCGCTGATGCTGAAACAGCGCCAACGCCAGGTGGCGGCGCGCTACGCGGCGCTGCTCGCCAAGCTCGGGCTGGCGCCGGAGCAGGCGACGAAGCTGCAGGCCCTGCTGGCCGACAAGCAGCTGTCCCGATTCGATGCGATGGGGTTGGCGCGGCGCCAGGGGCTGGGACGCGACGAGGCCCGCGAGTTGGCCAAACAATCCGACGCAGAATCGGACGGGGCGATCCGGAGCCTGATCGGCGACGCCGCCTTCGCGCAACTGCAGGAGTACGACCGGACCTTTTCCCAGCGCACCACGGTGGAGAGTCTGACACGACAACTCGGGTACTCAGGGGCCGGATTGTCCTCCGCGCAGCAGGAGCAGCTCATCGACGTTCTGGCGGCCAATGCCGCGGTGGGCGAATCCAGCGGCGGATTTGGTCCCCCCGGCGGTGGTCCTCCGGGCTTTGCGATGCGTGGGGCGATGGGTGCCTTCGGCCGCGACGCCTCACCTGAGGAGGTGCAGGCGGTGATCGAGAAGAAGGCCGCGGGTGATGCGGCTGCGTTGCGGGCCGCCTCGGCGTTTCTGACTCCGGTCCAGATCGAGGCCTTGCGGCAGTCGCAGCAGGACGCCGTCGACCAGCTGAAGATGGCGGCCTTGAGCCTGGAGCGGATGCGCAAGGCGCGGGCGGCGGGAGAATAGGGCGGCCAGCCGGACCGGAGTGGGTCCGTGACGACGGCGTTTGCGAGGAGACTGTGAAACTGGCTGTTCCGGCGACGGACCCGTTGCGCGGCACCGGTGCGTCCACCTAAACGGGTAGGCGTCATGGCCCCCACACGTTTGGCCGCGCTCGCCGCGGCCCATGTCCTTTGCGCCGCGGTTTTCGCGGCCGACACTCGCAACCCCGATCATCCGTCGGTCGCGGCCGCCTACCAATGGGCGCGCGAAGACGAGTTCTGGATCCTGCCGTGGGGCAATGCCGGCACTTGGTGGCCCGACAAGATGTTCTGGCGCATTTCCGACCAGATGAACCACGGGGAGTCGCGGCGTGAGGCCGACGGGGTCGAGGCCGGTGGCCGGTATGCGATGATGGAGGGACTTGCCTGGCTCGACACCTACATCGAGGGCAACCCGAAGTCGCCCGACGGCGGCGGCGGCGCGGCCCTGAGCTGGCCGGGCTGGGTGGCGTATGCCAACTGGCACAAGCAGCGCGACGACCTCATGGGGCGGGACACCAACGGCAGCTTCAATTTCTACCTGCTCGGCTGGATCTCGCCGGCCACACCGCTCGACCGGGGCGACTGGGGTGTCGACTCGGCGAACACCCCTCACGCGACCTACGGCGATTTCATCGCCGAGCGGTTGGCGACGCTCGCGGTCGAGGATCACTACAGCGGTTTCGTCGCCGCCGATCTGCTGGCGAACATGCCTAATCTGTTCATCAGTGGGGCCGACTTCCACCCGCGCAATGTCGAGGCGTTTGAGCAGCGTCTCGGCTACACGATCCCGGGCACGACCGCACCGGAGAAGGCGCGCTTCATCCGCGCGCATCTCATGCCGGAGTGGGCGGACTATTGGAGCGACGGGTACGGACACTACTTCTCGCAGATTGCCAAACGCATCGAGGCGCGGCGCAACCGCCCCGCGCTCGTTGGCAGCCAGATCTACGGCGATGTCACGCTCACGCGCTGGCTGGGCGGCGATGTCCGCCGTTACCTGAAGATTCTCTCGCCGGAGCACTGGTTCTTCGCCTTGGAGATGCAGAGCGACCCGATGCGCGAGGTGAAGACCGCCGGCTTCTACGCGGCGACGGTCGGCACGATGTGCGCGTGGGAACCCTCGATGTGGTTTGGCTCCAAGATGGATGTGTTTGATGGCACTTTCTCGGACAGCCTGACCTATTCGGGTCTTCCCCGCGCCACCGGCGACGCCGTCCTCCACACCGCGTGGTTCCAGGATGTCTTCATCCACATCGCCACCCGCGAGGGCACGGTGCGGCGCGGGGTCACCACGCTCCAGTACGGCTACGGCTCGTCCCAGATGCACGACATGGATCAGCGGATCCGGCAGGCGATGTGGAACTACATCCCGCGCAAACCTTTCGGTCCCGGCTTCTACTACTCCGAGGCGATGGTGCGCAGTTTCGAGCGCGAGGGCACGTGCTGGCGGGTGAACGGCGAGGCGGCGACGGCCTTCTCGAAGGTGGGTTGCGGCTACTTCGCCACCGATGCAGCCCTGGACAACCTCGGCGCCGCCACGAAGCCCGACTGCTGGATCGTGCTCCGGCAGGACCGTTTGCCCGCCGCGGAGCGCGCCAAGCTCGAGGCGATTGCGCCGGTGGTCACGCCCGAGCAGGCCGCCGCCCGCTCGCCGGTGCGTACTTCTGCCAACGGCAACGGCTGGGGCTTCATCGACCAGCAGGGCCGACTGGTAATCGTGATCGCCAACCTGGTGCGCGGCGACAGCGCCGTCCAGATCGACCTGACCGGGTTGGTGGACGGAGCCTACGCTCCGATCGACGGCCTGACGGACGCCGTGGCGACCAACGTCTCGGTATCGGGAGGTCGGGCACGATTCTCCCTGAACCTCGGGGACTACGACACCCGGCTGCTGGTGTTCCCGGCGGGTGCGGTGGCCACCAACTGACGAGGACGACGCCATGACACACTCCTTCTTCTCCGTCTCCCGTTTGGTTCGCGCTGTAGCCGGCCGTGCTGAGGCC
>JAEXPG010000504.1 GCA_023447015.1 Verrucomicrobiota bacterium | reverse complement strand
GCCGGTGTTCTTGTGCGCATAGTAGACCGGGCATTGGCCGACGGCGCGGGGGAAACTCACCGGGAGTTTTCCGGAAGGGTTGCGACGGCCGAAGAGCACATCGGCGATCGCGTGCCCGGCCTGCGAGCCGAGATGCCACGTCTCGAGGAGGGCGGGCGCCTGCTCGGCGACGGGGCCGAGCACGAGGGGGCGGCCACCCATGAGCACGACGACGACGCGGGGATTGGCAGCCGCGACTGCGGCGAAGAGTTCCTGCTGCAGGCCCTTGAGGCCGATGTCGGCCTGGCTGCGCCCTTCGCCGGTCTGCCAGGCGTCCTCGCCGAGGGCGAGAATGACGACATCGGCTTGGCGGGCGGCGGCGACGGCGGCGGGGAAGCCGGAGCGGTCGGTCGTGTTGTATTGCGAGTCGGTCCACGCGAAACGGTCGCCGATCGTGACCGCCGCGCCCTCGGCGTAGTCGACCATGGTGTGCGGCCCGGCCGCGGCGCGGATGCCCTCGAGCAGCGAGACGGCGGAGTCGCGCCGGCCCTCGCCGCGCCAGTTGCCCAGCGGGGCGTCCTTGTCGGCGGCGAGCGCGCCGATCACGGCGATGCGCCGGACCTTGGGATCGAGCGGGAGGAGGGCGCCGGAGTTCTTCAAGAGAACGATGGATTCGCCGGCGATCTCGCGGGCGGCGGCGAGGTGCTCCGGCGCCTCGAGCAGGCGTTGCTCGCGCGCGGGATCGCAGCGGCGGTAGGGATCGTCGAAGAGCCCGAGGGCGAATTTCACTCGGAGGACGCGGCGTACGGACTCATCCAACACGGCGGACGGCACGGTGCCGTCGGTCACGAGACCGGCGAGGTAGCGGTCGTAGGCGGAGGATTCCATGTCCATGTCGTTGCCCGAGAGGATCGCGAGTTGGGCGGCGTGGCGCAGGTCGGCGGCGAACCCGTGCGGGAGCGTTTCGCGGATGGCGCCCCAGTCGGAGACGACGAAGCCGGGGAAGCGCCACTCGCCCTTGAGGATCTCGCGTTGCAGGCGGGCGCTGGAGACGGAGGGCAGGCCGGCGATCTCGTTGAACGAGGTCATCACGGTGGCGGCGCCGGCCTCGATGGCGGCGCGGAAGGGAGGCAACACGACATCGTGCAGCGTGGCCGCGGAGAGATCGACGGTGTTGTAGTCGCGGCCGGCCTCGGCGAAGCCGTAGGCGGCGAAGTGTTTCACGCAGGCCGCGACGGAGTCGACCGCGCGCAGATCGGGGCCCTGGAAACCGTGCACGCGCGCGGCGGCGAAGGCCGCGCCCAGGAACGGATCCTCGCCCGCACCCTCCATGATGCGGCCCCAGCGGGCATCGCGGCAGATGTCGACCATCGGTGCGAAGGTCCAGTCGAGGCCGGTGGCCGCTGCTTCGGTCGCGGCAATGCGGGCGGAGCGCTCTGCCGCGGCAGGGTTCCAACTCGCCGCCTCGGCGAGCGGCACCGGGTAGATGGTGCGGAAGCCGTGCACGACATCGTAGCCGAAGAGCAGCGGGATGTGCAGGCGGCTGCCGTCGACGGCAAGTTGCTGGAGGCGCCGGACCGCCGCGACGCCGTGCACATTCAGCATCGAGCCCACCTGGCCGTTGCGGATCTTGGCGACGCGGGCGGCCTCGTCGGGCGCTTCGGGCATCGGGCCGGTGGGATCGAAGAAGCTGCTGAGCTGGTGGAGCTGCCCGACTTTCTCCTCGAGCGTCATCTGCGCGAGGAGCGCATCGATGCGTTTCTCCGTGGCGGGATCGACCAGCGGGGCCGGAGCCGCGGCGAGTGTGGAGGCAAGACCGACGCAGAGGGAGAGGAAACGAGATACGGGAGGGCGCATGGGGGCTGTGGTTGGGCGGATTGTTGGGCGAAGCCTTTGCCGCGAACCGCCGGAGTGCAACCACCCCTGTTCCGCGGGCCTAGCCGCGTGCGCGGTCGTGGTCTTGCTTTTGCCGTGGGCTCCGGTTCGCTTGACCGTTTTCCCCCATGCGACGCTCCCTTCTTGTTCTCGCGACCACTGCTGGTCTGATCCTTCCCTTCGAACACGCCGCCTGCGGCGCGCCGACCAGCGCGCCCGCCGCTCCGTCGTCCGTTGCCACCACGGTGGCGACGACAGATGCCGACCGGGCCGTGGTGCGCGACCTCGCGCGGCGGGCGGAGGCGGAACTGCGGGTGAACATCCTGCCGTTCTGGCTCAAGCACGCGCGCGACACCGAGCGAGGCGGTTTCTATGGCCAGATCGAGGGAGACCTGAAGGTCCGCGAGAGCGCGCCCCGAGGCGCGTTGCTGACCTCGCGCATCCTGTGGACGTTCTCCGCGGTCCAACGCCGCTTCCCGGACCCCGAGTATCTCGCGATGGCCCGCTGGGCCTACATGGATCTGCAGAGACGGTTCTGGGACGACAAGAACGGCGGCGTCTTCTGGTCGGTGAAGGCCAACGGCAAGCCGCAGGAGACGCGCAAGCAGATCTACGCGCAGGCCTTCGCCCTCTATGCCTACTCGGAGTACTACCGGGTCAGTGCGGACAAGGCGGCGTTGGATCGGGCGATCGCCATCTTCCGCCTGATCGAGGCCCACGCCTACGACAACGCCCAGGGCGGGTATTTCGAGGCGTTCACTCGGGAGTGGAAGACGTTGCCGGAGGGCACGCGCAGCCTGTTGGGGACGGACGAGGCCAAGTCGCAGAACACGATGCTCCACATCATGGAGGCCTACACGAATCTCTACCGTGTCTGGCCCGACGACCTGCTCCGCCGCCGCCTCACGGAATTGGTGGACCGCATGGTCACCCGGGTGCTCGACCAGAAGACGAAGCACCTTCATCTGATGATGGCGGCCGATTGGTCGCCGCGGTCACAGGAGTTCTCCTACGGACACGACATCGAGTTCAGCTGGCTGCTGAGCGAGGCCGCCGAAGTGCTCGGCGACCCTGCGCTGATCGGGCGGATGCGCCCGGTCTCGGTCGAGATCGCCGCGGTCACCCGCACCCAGGGGCTGGACTCCGACGGAGGCCTCTACAACGAGGGCACCGCGCGGGGAGTCTCCGACGCTTCGAAACATTGGTGGCCGCAGGCGGAGGCGGCGGTCGGATTCCTCAACGCCTATCAGCTCTCCGGCGACGCTGCCTACCTGCGCACCGCCCAGCGCTCGTGGGATTTCATCGAGAAGCGCATCGTCGACCGGGAGAACGGCGAGTGGTTCTGGGGACGCGATGCGAAGGGGCGGGTGCTGGAACGCCAGCCGAAGGTCAGCACCTGGAAATGCCCGTACCACAACGGCCGCGCCTGCCTGGAGTTGATCGATCGCGCGAGCCGACTGCTCGGCGACGGCGCAGGACCGCGCTGAGCCGGGACGGGGGAGATCGTCCGAACGTCCAGTCGGGCGCCGCGGGGTGTCCGTTGGACGTTCTGCATCCGACCGCCGGCCGGAGGGGGAGGCTCCTCGCCGGTGCGTCTCGCTGCGCAGCGCGCCGAGGTTCGGTGCCGCGGCGGTCGGAATCGAGCTGCGGTGCTCAGCCGGCGTCGGCCGAAGGGTCGAGCTTGGCCACGAGGGCGGGAAACGCCTCGCGCACCGGCGATCCGGCTAGGTAACGGCGGGCCTCTGCCTGTTTCCCTCGGGCGAGCAGGCCCGCGTAGACATGGAGCTCGAACTGGAGGTTCAGCTGTGCGTGCGCCTCGGCCAGCCCGAACGACGCGAGGAGGAACAGCAGTGCCTCGATGGTGGAAAACTGTCCGTCGCTCTGTTGGGTCCGCAGCCAGAATCGGCTGGAACCGGACATCGGGAGGCGGACGGTCCGGCCCCAGCCCTTGAGCGGGCGCAGGAGGTCGGACGCCTGTTTCCAGCTGCCATCGATGAGCAGGATCTGGGTGCAGGCGGGGGCGGCGTCGGGCGGCGGGAGTTCGCCCTTGGGGTGGAGGATCCAGAGGTCGCGGTCGGGGCGGTGGATCGCTGCCCGGTCGAGTGGGCGGCCGCCGCCGGCGATGAAATGGCCGGAGGCGGGGAGGAGATGATTGATCAGGTGGCCGGTGCTGCTCGGACGGTGGACCTCGCAGTAGTGCATCAGGACGTCGATGGCGAGCGGGCTGGACACCGGTTGGTAGGCCTCGCAGATGCACCAGCGCAGCGGCATCCGACACGACGGACAACGCGGGCTCGGGTTGGTGACGACACTGCGGGACATTGCGCCAATGGCGGCGCGCGGAGTCGCGGCGGTCAATGGCGGACTGCGGCCGCGGGCTCGGTGGGGCATGGCCTGCGGTGCCGTGTCTTGCGGCTGGATGAGCGTATGCCTCAGGTTGGCGTTGCCCGGGTTTGGGGCTGGTTTTTCGAGGGATTCCGTTAACCTAGTGGCCATGCATTCCCGTCGACTGCCCCTGTTGTTCGCCCTCGCCATGACCCCCTGCCTCAATGCCGAACCGGCGGCCCCGGCCTCCGCCGCTGTCGCCAAGGACGATCCCGCCTTCACCTGGGACCTCACGCTGCTCTATCGCGACGAGGCGGCGTTCAAGGCCGCGAAGGACAAACTCGTCGCGGACATCCCGAAGTTGAAACAGTACGAGGGGCGCCTCGGCGAGAGCGCGAAGACGCTGCTCGCTGCGATGACCCTGGTCACGGATCTCCAGGCGCAGTACATCCGGCTCGGGACCTATGCCGGGCTCTCGTCGGACGAGGATATCCGCAATGCGCCGGCCATGCAGCGTAGCCAGGAAATCGACATGCTGGGCACGGAACTGTCCGGCGCCTCAAGCTTCGTGAACCCGGAGTTGCTTGCCGTCGGCGAGGCCAAGCTGCGCCAGTACCTCGACTCGGAGCCCGGGCTGGCGGTCTACCGGTTCCCGATTCTCGATGTGCTGCGCAACGCCCCGCATACGCTCGGGGCGGAGGCGGAGTCCGTGCTGTCGGCCACGGGCATGGTCACCGATGCGCCGAGCTCGCTCTACAGCATCCTCGCCAATGCCGATCTGCCGTGGCCCACGATCAAGCTCGCCGACGGCAGTCAGGCCCGGCTCGACCAGGCCGGCTACACCCGCTGGCGCTCGGCGGCAAACCGCGACGACCGCAAGGCGGTGTTCGAGGCGTTCTGGGGCAAGATGAAGGAGTACGAGCGCACCTTCGGCGCCTCGCTGTTCGCGCAGGTGAAGACGGACTGGTTCAACGCGAAGGTCCGCAAGTATCCGAACTCCCTCGCCTCGGCCCTCTCCGCCAACAACGTGCCCGAGTCCGTCTACCGCACGCTCCTGGCCGAGACCGACGCCAACCTCCCGACGCTCCACCGCTACTTCAAGCTCCGCGGCCGCATGCTCGGCATCTCCGACCTGCGGTACTGGGACATCTATCCGCCGATGGTGAAGCTCGAGAAGCCGTTCCCCTATGTGCAGGCGAAACAGCATGTGCTCGCCGCGGTGCAACCCCTCGGCGCCGCCTATGTCGCCGACATCGCGGCCAGCCTCAACGGCCGCTACTCCCACGTCTTCCCGCGCCAGGGCAAGAGGTCCGGCGCCTACTCCAGCGGCAGCGTGCACGACGCCCATCCCTATGTGCTGCTGAACCAGAACGACGACTACGAGTCGCTCTCGACGCTCGCGCACGAGTGGGGCCACGGCCAGCACTCGGTGCTCTCGAACCGGAACCAGCCCGCGCCGCTCGCGCAGTACAGCATCTTCACCGCGGAGATCGCCTCGACGCTCAACGAGGCGCTGTTGCTCGACCACATGCTCAAGGTCGCGGCAGACGACGACGAGCGGCTCTTCTACCTCGGCAGCGCACTCGAGCAGCTGCGCGGCACGTTCTTCCGGCAGACGATGTTTGCGGAGTTCGAGCTGCGCATCCACGAGGAGGTGGAGAAGGGCAACGCGCTGTCCGGCGAGGCGCTCACCGGCATCTACGCCGACATCCTCCGTCGCTACCACGGCGATGCGGCGGGTGTGCTCAAGATCGATGATCTGGTGACGGTCGAGTGGGCCTACATCCCGCACTTCTACCGCAACTTCTACGTCTTCCAGTATGCGACCTCGATCGCCGCCTCGCAGGCCTTCGCCGAGAAGATCCTCGCCGGGGAGCCGCGCTCGGTGGACACGTACCTGGGCCTGCTCAAGGCCGGTGGCAGCGACTATCCGTACGAACTGGTGAAGAAGGCCGGCGTCGACCTCGCCACCCCGGAGCCGTACCGCGCGCTGGTGAAGCGCATGAACTCGATCATGGACCAGATCGAGGCGATCCTCGCCAAGAAGGGAAAGTGATCCGGCGGTCGATCCGCAGCGAAAAGGGAGCGTCCGCGGACGCTCCTTTTTTGTGCGGTTTTCAAGCCGGCAAACCATAGATATTTTTGTGGTCCGGGCGCTGGCGGAGCGTGGATGGCGGGCGTATCTTTCCGCCGGTCCCACAGGAGGTGCACATGACTCGCGGCACGATCCAGGAGTTCCTCGAAGCAGCGGCGGGCACGGCCAGCCAGGTGTTCGGGGAACCGACGCAACGAGTCGCCCGAGAAGAGGGCGGTACCGCGAAGACAGAGCTGAAGGTGCATCCCCGGTTCGGAGTCGGGTCATGGGACCGAGTCGGTCAAAGCCGTGCCCGCCCGCGGAACCTGGGTTCCGCGCACTATGTTCGCTTTCTGCCCCCTGCCGTCGATCACCGCAAAGAACACGGAAGGCGGCGGCAGGACGCCGGACGGTAGGCTAGTCAGGGTTGCAGGGGCAACCGATGCGGGGTCCAGCATGGCCGCCGTCCGGCCGGGCAAGAGCGCGACGGCGGCATGATCGCCGCCCGACCGCACACCGGAAGCCGGCCGTTGGAACCGCAGAAAGAACACGCCCACCCGTGAGCGGGTGGGCGTGGCGGTGTCCGGCGGAATAGTCCGGTGATCAGACGGGGGAGGCTTCCATCACCGGCAGTGGCGCGGCGGCGGCATCGAGCATGTTCTCGAGTTCGCCGAAAGACTCTGTCTCCAACACCAGGATATGGTTGATCGTGGTGATCTCACGGTCGCGCACCGCCGTGGTCCATTGCTCCAATCCCTTGCCGGTCCACGGGCCGAGGAAGGCCTGTTTCTCGGCGATGGTGTGGCGGAGCATCCGAGCCTCCTCCTCGAACAGGTCGGCGGCCTGCAGGAGATGGCGGTGCTGGCGTCCGATGCAGTATTCGGAGTTGCGGCGGAGGAACCGGCTCGCGGCGGCGCGGGAGTCGGCGAGCGAGTCGAGGACCCACCAGTTGACGAAGAACAGCAGCTTGCGTCCCTCGGCG
Source organism: Verrucomicrobiota bacterium (assembly GCA_023447015.1). Lineage (GTDB taxonomy): Bacteria > Verrucomicrobiota > Verrucomicrobiia > Opitutales > Opitutaceae > CAJCBL01. Next base: position 1,032 of record JAEXPG010000504.1, on the reverse strand, counting down.
TCGGACTGCTCGGCGTGCTGCAGGTCCTCGCGCCACTTGAGGAGCGCCGCGCGCCCGTACCAGTAGCGGCCGTCCGTGGTGGCGGCATGGGTGCGGTGCCAGTTCTCCACCCCGCGTTCGAGCGCGGCGAAGAGGGCTTCGCGCGGGTTCAACGCCCCATGTTGCTGGCCGAGGAAGCAGAGGAACGATCCGAGTTTCTCGATGGGCAGCCGGGCCATCGGCTCGTCGGTCATGTAGTCGCGGAGCAGAAGAGTGCGGGCCTCGTCCTCGAAGCCGAAGACGACGGCGACATTGAGCTGCGGCTCGTAGGCGAGGAGCGGTCGGCCGGAGCGGATCTCGCGCGCGATCGCCGCGGCGAAATCGCCCGGGGTCGCGGTGCCGTTCTGGAGGCTGGATTCAACCGACAGGTCCCAGCCGATGGCACGACGCAGCATCTCGATCTCCTCGGCGGACTCGCCGACGGGACTGGACGGGCACCAGCGGCGCCCGGTGTCGCCCTGATACCAGCGCATGCGGAAGGCCAGGGTGCTCCAGCCCATGAGGTTCTCATAAGTGTGGGGTGTCGCTGTCACGGCGAGGGCCGATTCAAGCGCGCCGATAAAGGTGCATTCCTTGCCTTTGCCCCAGGCGAGCTGGGGGACGGCCTCGATGTAGATCTTGCCGGCCTCGTTGATGATGATCGGCAGTTTCATGGTGGGCTCCGGTGGAAGATTGGAGGGGTGATACGCGCCGACGTCCCTCGACCGTAGTGTGGTCAGTCGCGTCGTGGGTTGTCCGATGGCGGGAGTTTACCCGCGGCGGGAGACTGAGTCAAAATGCCGGCCCGAATGGGGTGGAGTCCCGGCGCGATGGCTCGGACGAAGCGCTGTCGCGTCGGCGGAGGGGCGGACCGGATCAGGTGTCCTGCGGGTGATCCAGGTACTTCTCGAGGATGGCGTTGACCGCCTCGGGCGTGAGCGGCTTCGAGATGTAGTCGTCCATGCCGGCGGCGAGGCAGGTCTCGCGGTCGCCGGAGAGCGCGTTGGCGGTCAT
>JAEXPG010000412.1 GCA_023447015.1 Verrucomicrobiota bacterium | reverse complement strand
CTGCTCTTCGGCATCGACCCCATGAACCTCGCCGTGCTCGCCGCCACCGTCGGCGTGCTCGCCGGCGTCGTCTTCTTCGCGCTCTACCTGCCCTCGCGCCGCGCCGCCCGCACCGCTCCCCTCGTCGCCCTCCGCGCCGACTGATGCGCCGGAAGCGACACCTGGCACCGCACCTCCGCCTCCCCATCCGCAAATCCGCAATCCGGAATTCCGATGTCCGCCCTCCGCCACGCCCTCCGTTCCCTGGCCAAGACCCCCGGTTTCACCGCCACCGCGATCGCCACCATCGCCCTCTGCCTCGGCGCCAACCTCGCGCTCTTCGCCGTCGTCGACGCCGTCCTGCTCCGCGCGCTGCCTTTCCCTGAGCCGGATCGGCTGGCGATCGTCTTCAACGCGTATCCTGGAGCCGGTGTCGAGCGGTCGGCCGCCTCGATCCCGAACTACTTCGAGCGGCGCGGCGCTCTGCCCGCCCTCGCCTCTCTCTCGATCTATCAGGACGCCAGCTTCATCGTCGGCGACGGACGTGCGCCCAACCGGGTCGTGGCCGCCCGGGTCTCGCCCGAATTTTTCGCCACCCTCGGCACCCCGCTCGCGCAGGGCCATGCCTTCACCGACGCCGAGCTCACCTACCAGACGGACCAGGTCGCCATCCTCACCGACGAGTTCTGGCGCCACCAGTTCAACGCCGATCCCGCCGTGCTCGGCCGCACCTTCCTCAACGACGGGCTGTCCATCACCGTGGTGGGAGTCCTGCCCCCGGGTTTCCGCTTCCTCTCCAGCCGCGCGCAGTTTTTCCGCCCAACCGCCCACGCCCCGGAGCAGCGCAAGATCGGCAGCCGCCACGACAACGGCTGGCAGATGATCGCCCGCCTCGCGCCCGGCGCCACCCTCGCGGATGCCCAGACCCAGATCGACGCCTTCAACGCCCGTCTGTTGACCGACGACCCGATCGCGCAAGTCGTCAAAGATGTCGGCTTCCACACCACCGTCGCCTCGCTCCATGCCGACCACGTGCGCGAGATCCGCCCCACGCTGCTTCTTCTCCAGGCTGGCGGGCTATTCCTCTTGGTCATCGGTGCCGTCAATCTCACCAACCTCCTGCTCATTCGCGCCAGCGGCCGCATGAAGGATCTCGCCGTGCGCCAAGCGCTCGGCGCTCGCCGCCGTCATGTCGCCCTCGAGGTGCTGACGGAAACAACGTTGCTCACCCTGGCCGGCGGACTGCTCGGCGCCCTGCTCGGCTCGCTTGGCATCGACTTCCTCCGGTTCATCGGGACGGACCAGATGCCCTTGGGGGCCCAGATCGTTTTCGACAGCCGGCTCGCCTTCGTCGGTCTCCTCGCCGCGCTCCTCCTCGGCCTCGTGCTCGCCGCTCCGATTGTTTGGTACAATCTCCGCGCCCGTCTCGCCTCCACGCTCCAAACGGAAACCCGCGGCGGCACCACCACGCGCGCCGCGCTCCGCCTGCGCCACGCCTTCATCGTCGCCCAGATCGCCCTGGCCTTCGTGCTGCTCGCGAGCGCCGGCCTGCTGGGTCGCAGCCTCCAGCAGATTCTCCACACCTCCTCCGGATTCTCGCCGGACCACGTCCTCAGCGGCCAGATCACCCTGCCGTGGAAGACCTACCAGACCCCGGAATCCCGCCTCGCGTTCGCCGAGCGTCTTCTGCCCGCGCTGCGCGCCATCCCCGGCGTGACCCACGCCGCCGTCACCACCGGCCTGCCGTTCACCCAGCAGGCCAACGACAATGCCACCGCCGTCGAGGATCGTCCGGTCGAGCCCGGCCGGCCACTGCGGGCACACTTCCAGTCCTCCGTCTCCGCCGACTACTGGTCGGCCATGAAGATTCCGCTCCTGAAGGGACGACTCATCGAAGAGGCCGACAGCCACCGCAAGGAGCGCGTCTGCGTCGTGGACCAGGCCTTCGCCGCCCAGTACTGGCCCGGCGGCGACCCGATCGGGCGGCGCATCGCCCAGAACATCAAGGTCACGGAAGAGAACGCCGTCACCATTGTCGGTGTCGTGGGCGAGGTGAAGCAGGGCGCGCTCACGGAGAACGCCGGACACGGCGCCGTCTATTTTCCCATGACCGGCGGGTTCAGTTTCTCCGTGCTCCTGCGCACCGCGCTGCCGCCGGAGGCGCTCGCCGGCGCCGTGCGCCGCGCCGTGCTCGACATCGATCCCGGCCAGCCGATCGACGACCTGCGCCCCCTCCAGACCCGCATCGACGACAGCCTCGTCGCCCACCGCTCGCCCGCGATCCTCGCCGCCCTCTTCTCCTCCGCCGCCCTGCTGCTCGCCGCCCTCGGCACCTACGGCGTGCTCGCCTACGCCGTCGGCCAGCGCCAACGCGAGATCGGCGTGCGCCTGGCCCTCGGCGCCCAACCCCGCCAGGTGCTCGGCCAGTTCCTCCGCCAGGGCGCCGTGCTCCTGGTCGCCGGTCTGGCGCTCGGCCTCGCCGGCACCTGGGCCGCCGGCCTCGCGATGCGCAGTCTGCTCTTCGGCATCGACCCCATGAACCTCGCCGTGCTCGCCGCCACCGTCGGCGTGCTCGCCGGCGTCGTCTTCTTCGCGCTCTACCTGCCCTCGCGCCGCGCCGCCCGCACCGATCCCCTCGTCGCCCTCCGCGCCGACTGACCCTCTCCGTCCACCTTCGCACCTCCGTCTTCCGTCCTCCGCCCTCCGTCCTTCCGCCCAATGCTCCACGATCTCCGCGTTTCCCTTCGTTCCCTCTTCAAGTCGCCCGGCTTCTTCGCGGTCGTCGTGTCCACGCTCACCCTCGGCATCGCCGCCACCACCACGATCTTCTGCTGGCGGGAGAACATGACCAACAACCCCGTGCCGGGAGCCGCGCGTCAGGAGGAGCTGCGCGTGCTGCTCACCGAACACCGCTCCACCCGCTGGCACACCGTCTCCCCGCCCGACCTCCGCGACGCCCGTGAGCTCAAGGACGTCTTCGCCGGCATCATCGCCTCGCAGATGACGCCCGCCTGCCTCTCTGTCGGCGGCGAACCCTCCTGGCTCTACGGCCAGATCGTCACCGCCAATTTCTTCGACGTCCTCGGAGTGCGCGCGCTCCACGGCCGCACCTTCCGCCCGGACGAGGACCAGCGCCCCGGCGGCGACAACGTCATCGTGCTCGGCGAGCGCTTCTGGCGCCGGCGCTTCGCCGGCGATCCCGGCGTGGTCGGCCGCGAGGTCGAGATCAACCGGCACCCGTTCACCGTCATCGGCGTCGTGCCCGCCGAGTTCCAGGGCACGATGAGCGGCCTCGTGTTCGACTTCTGGGCACCGGTGAGCATGCACCGCGAGGTGGCCAGCTTCGGCTCGCTCGCGGTCCGCACCGACCGCTGGCTCCACACCCAGGCGCGCCTCGCCCCGGGCGTGGACGACGCGACCGCCCAGGCCGCGCTGGACGTGCTCGGCACCCGGCTGGCCGCCGCGTATCCCGACAGCAACCGCGACATCGGCCTGCGCCTGGTCCCCTTCGCCCAGGCCCCCTACGGCGCGCAACCGGTGCTGCTCCCGGCGTTGCGCCTCCTGCTCGTCGTCTGCTTCGCCGTCCTGCTGATCTGCGCGGCCAACATCGCCAACCTGCTGCTCGCCCGCGCCACGGCGCGCCAGCGAGAGATCGGCATCCGGCTGGCGGTCGGCGCCGGCCGCGCCCAGGTCGTGCGCCTGCTCCTCGCCGAAAGCCTCTGGCTCGCCCTTGCCGGCGGAGCGGGCGGGCTGCTCCTCGCCTCCTGGTTCATCGAGCTGATGCAGCATCTCACGCCGCCCAGCCACCTCCCGGTCGGCATCGCGGTCGGCGTCAACCCCTCCACCTTCCTGTTCGCCGCCGCCACCACGCTCGGCACGGGGCTCGTCTTCGGGCTCGTGCCCGCGTGGCAGGCCACCCGCACCGATCTCAACCG
>JAEXPG010000395.1 GCA_023447015.1 Verrucomicrobiota bacterium | reverse complement strand
ATCAAGGTCCCGATGTTCCCCTTCCACACGTGGTTGCCCGCCGCCCACGTCGAGGCGCCGACCGCCGGCTCGGTCATCCTGGCCAGCGTGCTCCTCAAGATGGGCACCTACGGCTTCCTCCGCTTCTGCCTGCCGATCACCCCGTACGCCGCGCACTACTTCGCGCCGGCCATCCTCGTGCTGTCGGTCGTGGCGATCATCTACGGCGGTTTCGCCGCCCTCGGCCAGAGCGACCTCAAGAAGCTCGTCGCCTACTCCTCCGTGGCGCACATGGGCTTCGCGACCTTCGGCATCTTCTCGTTCACGCAGTCCGGCCTCGAGGGCGCGACGCTGGTCATGATCAACCACGGTGTCACCACCGGCGCGTTGTTCGTCTGTGTAGGCATCCTCTACGAACGCCTCCACACCCGCGACATCGGCGAGCTGGCGGGCGTGGGCAAGTTCATGCCGGTCTTCTCGGTCTTCCTCGGTGCGGCTTGCCTCTCCTCGATGGCGTTCCCGGGCACCAACAGCTTCATCGGCGAATTCCTCGTCATGGCCGGCGGCTTCTCCGTCGCGAAGGTCCTCGTGGCCTGCACCATCCCGGGCATCGTCGCCGCCGCGGCCTACAACCTGCGCATGCTCCAGAAGGTCTGCTACGGCTCCCCGAACAATCCCGACCACACCGGCATCGCCGACCTCAACGTCCGCGAGATCCTCACCCTCGCGCCGCTGGCCGTCTTCATCGTCTGGATCGGCTTCCAGCCCGGCCCCTTCCTCGACGTCATGCGCTCCAGCCTCGCGCACATCCTGACCCAGATCGCGCCATAATCCGCCGCCATCTGCCCTCCGTCCTCCGTCTTCCGTCCTCCGATGTCCTCCCTCACCGCCTTCCTGCCCGAGCTCGTGCTCCTCGTCGGAGCCCTGGCCCTCTTCGGCCTCACGCTCGGCGGCCAAACCCGACAGGCGAAGATCGCCTCCCTCGCCACCGCGGCCGCCTTCATCGCCGCCGTGCTCTTCGGCTTCGGCACCCGGGCTGAGCTCTTCAACGGCGCCTACCGGGTCGACGCCTTCTCCCAGCTGCTCAAGCTCGTCGTCGGCATCGGCTACTTCTTCGTCCTGATCCTCGGCCGCGACCTCGACGACATCCGCGACGACATCCGGGCCGAGTACTTCCTCTTCCTGAGCCTCGGCCTCTGCGGTCTCACGTTCCTCTTCAGCTCCGTCGAGCTGATCACGATCATCGTCTCCCTCGAGCTCTCCTCGTTCCCGCTCTACCTGATGGTCGCCATGCGCCGCGAACGCGACGGCCAGCGCGTCCAGATGGAGTCGGCGATCAAGTACATGATGTTCGGCATCGCCGCCAACGGCATCATGTTCTTCGGCCTCAGCTACCTCTTCGGCCTCACCGGCACGACCTCGCTGCCCGTGATGCTCCCGCGCCTCCAGCCCTACCTCGCGGCCGGCCACGTCAACCCCCTCGCCATCGTCGGCCTCGCGCTCTCCTTCGCCGGCCTGCTCTACAAGATGGCGATCTTCCCCTTCCACTTCTGGACGCCCGACGTCTACCAGGGCGCCTCCAACGAGACCGCCGGTCTGGTCGCCTCGCTGCCCAAGCTCGGCGCCGTCGCCGTCCTCACCCGTTTCGTCGGCCTGGTCTCGCCCGCCGACACCACCATCCCGATGCTGCTCGCCGTCCTCGCCACCGCGTCGATGTGCTACGGCAACCTCGTCGCCCTCGTGCAGACCGACGTGAAGCGCCTCCTCGGCTTCTCCGGCATCGCCCACGCCGGCTACGCGCTCGTCGGCTTCGTCGCCCTTGGTCGCGACGGCTTCGCGGCCGCGATCTTCTACATCGCCGGCTACGTGCTGACCGTCCTCGCCTGCTTCTTCGCGGTCAGCCGCGTCTCGCCCGACGGCACCAACGTCTCGCTCTCCGACCTCGCCGGCCTGCACAAGCGCTCGCCGCTGCTCGCGCTCACGCTCGGCCTGGGCGTCTTCGCCCTCGGCGGCATCCCGCCCTTCGTCGGATTCATGGGCAAGTTCTTCCTCATCAACTCGGCGCTCGGCAAGGGCTGGCTCTGGCTCGTCATCGTCCTGGTCCTCAACTCCGCCATCGCGATCTACTACTACCTGAAGATCGTGAAGGAAGTGTACTTCAGCGATGCCGACCGCCCCGCCATCGCGCTCTCCGGCGCCACGCGCTTCGCCTGCATCGCGCTCCTCGTCACCGTCACCGTCCTCGGTGTCGTGCCGGGCAGGCTCCTCGAGATGATCACCGCCAGTCTCGGCACCGTCGACCTCGCGCTGAAGTAGCACGCCGCTCAGTTCTCTCCTTTCCGCCAAACCCCGGCCGCCCACCGCGCCGGGGTTTGTTGCAGCTGGCTGCGCCGGTCCGCCGCCCGCCGATGATGAAATCGGTTCATCCGCCTTAACCGCCACAGGGGCCTACCGATGACTCCGGCGCACATCCCGCCGAACACATATCATGTCCTTTCGTCGCAGGCTTCGCCTCCTCGTCCTCACCCCCATCATCATCCTCACCCTCTGGGCCGCCTTCTCGCGCTATAGTATCGGACAACTCACCACCGGTGGGCTTGTCGCCGACAAGGATCTCATCGCCGACATCCTCCCTCCGCCCAACTACCTGATCGAGTCCTACCTGGTCTGCCTCCAGCTCGCCGATGAGGCCAACCGCACGCAGGTCGAACCGCTCATCGCCGCCGGCAAGGAGCTCCGCACCGCCTACGACCACCGGGCCGACTACTGGCACCGCCAACTCGCCGCCGGCCCCATCCGCGATGCCTTCCTGGCCGCCGAGAGAAGCGCCCGTGAGTTTCTCGACCTCCGCGACGAACAGTTGCTCCCCCTTGTCCGCGCCGGACGCTACACCGAGGCCCACACTCTCGCCGTCGGACCGCTCACCGCGACCTACCGGACCCACCGCGCCGCCATCGACCATCTGGTCGACCTCACGATCAGGCAGGCCACCGTCGACCAGACCGCGACCGACTCGTTGATCACCCTCAACCCTCGGCTGAGCATCGCCATTCCCCTCCTCGCGGCCATCGCCCTCGCCGTCTACGGCCTCATCGTCGCCCGCGACAGCGGCAAACGCCTCGCCCACATCGCCACCCACCTCTCCGCCGGATCCGAACAGATCGCCGCCACCTCCGAACAGATCTCCGCCTCAAGCCGGGCTCTCGCCACGCTCTCCGCCGAGCAGGCCTCCTCGATCGAGGAAACCAGCGCCGCCCTCACCGAGATGGCGTCGATGACGCAGCAGAACGTCGAACACGCCAACCACGCCAAAACACTCGCCGCGCAGACCCGCACCGCCGCCGAACAGGGCACACGGCACATGGAGCGCATGGCTCAGGCGATGGATCAGGTGACACAATCGAGCTCCGAGATCGCCAAGATCATCAAGACCATCGACGAGATCGCTTTCCAAACCAACCTCCTCGCCCTCAACGCCGCCGTGGAGGCCGCCCGCGCCGGCGAAGCCGGTGCCGGTTTCGCGGTCGTGGCCGACGAGGTGCGTGCCCTCGCCCAACGGAGCGCCAGCGCCTCGCGCGAGACCGCCGCGAAGATCGAAGCCTCGGTCCAGCGCAGCGAGCTCGGCGCCCGCATCTCCGCCGAAATGGGCGCCAGCCTCGTCGAGATGGCCGCCAAGGCCCGTCAACTCGACGAACTCGTCGTCCACATCACCTCCGCCTCCAACGAACAGGCCCAGGGCATCCGCCAGATCAGCACCGCCGTGAGCCAACTCGACAAGACCACGCAAACCTGCGCGACCAACGCCGAGGAGAACTCCGCCACCGCCCACGCACTCGGCCGGCAACGCGACGCCCTCCAGCAATCCGTCGCGGCCCTGGAACTGTTTCTCACCGGCCACGCCCCTGATCCCTCGCCGGAACACACCCCGCCACCAGCGACCGGCCTGCAGGGCTACAGCGCCACCGGACTCCCCGCCACGGTCGCGGTAACGTAGTCGCCCGCGCGCGCTCGGCGCGTGCGGGCCATGCAAGTCCCGGACCTACCGCGCCACGATCCGGAAGGTGACGTGAACGCGAACCCGCACCTCGATTGAACCGGGGGCGACCATGGATTCCGAATCGCCGCTCCCATCTCGGGACGAGGTATTGAGTCGGTTGCTCGCCATCCCGCTGACCGAAAACGGATCGTTTTCCATAGCGACTTCCTCGATCGCCAACGGTTCGGCGAGCTTCATCCCGAGCACAGCGGCCATGTTCGTCGCTTTCTCCTTCGCCGCCTTGAGTGCCTCCTCGCGAGTCTCGTTCTGCACCGGAATCCGCCGCGAGGCGTCCCACGCCGCCGACTTCACCGACACTCCGGTGAGCCGCGAAAGCCCGAGCCACAGCGTGCGGTACTGCCCCAGATCCCTCGAGGTGAACGAAACCGTAGTGGACGCCTCGTAGCCGTCCTTGACCCAGCTGTCCCGACGATACTCCCGGTGCTCGGAGAGCTCGACGTGCGAGGTCTGGATCTCCTTCGCCGGGATCTTCTGTTGCTTCAAAAACTCCAGCACCGCCGCCACGTCCGCCGCATGGGCATCGGCGACCTCGGCCACTTCCGCGCCGACCCGGTCGACCGAGAGACTCCACCGCAGCAGGTCCGGCTGCACCTGCGTGGTGGCAGTGCCGAAGACCGAGACATGGGGAAGCTCGTCGCTCTCGGCGGAGGCGACAGGCGACAGCAAAGAGAACAGCGCGAGAACCAGGATCGGGAGTTTCATGGGGTGATCGACCGTGACGGGGAATTCCTAACACGGGCTCGGCGGCACGGTAGCCGGAACACCGCCCCCCGCGCAACACGGGAGCACGCACACCCCGTGCCGCGCCGAGAGACCGACTCCCGACAAAACCGGACCTCCGCCCCAACGCCGCCGTTGCGCCGGGGCGCGGCTCAACCGAGAACGCGCGCTGGACCAACAGCCGTGCGTCACCATCCGCAGTTTCGCGCCGGTCCGCCCGATCTCGCAAGCCAGCCCGGCCTCACCGCAGCCGCATGCCTCCGCAGACCATTCCGCCGGGCCGGGACGCTAACGCTGTTTCAGGAAACCCGCCGCCGGGCCGATGGATTCCCTGCGGGTGCGGCCTGCGGTCGCCCCGCGGCAGCCACATGCTCGACTTCCTCCTCGCGCACGGCCTGTGCCCCGACTCGCTCCTGCGACGGCTGATTCGCCGCCGCCTGGCTCACCGGCTGCACATGACGACCGAGCCGACCGAAGCCGAACACCGCGCCACTCTCGAACGCTTCGCCGCCGAACTGCGGACCATGCTCATTGAGCCGGACCCGCCGCTGGACGAGGGACCGCTCGCTTTCCACCGCCTCTGCCTCGGCCCCCGCCTCGCACTGTCCTGCTGCTGGTTCGAACAGGGAAACGAGACGCTGCCCGCCGCGGAGGAGGCGATGTTGCGCCTCACCGCTATCCGCGCGCGCCTCGACGACGGCCAGGCTGTGCTCGATCTGGGCGCCGGCTGGGGGGCTTTCGCCCTGTGGGTCGCCGCCCGCTATCCCAACAGCAGCGTCACCGCCATCTGCCGCACCCGCCCGCAGAAGGACTTCATCGAGGCGGAGGGCATACGCCTGGGCCTCGAGAACCTCACCGCCGTGGCCGCGGACCTCAACGACTTCGAGACCGCCTCCGGGAGTTTCGATCGAATTCTCTCCCTCGAGCTGTTCGAACAGTTGAAGAACTGGCCGCGGCTCCTCGCCGGCCTCGCCCGCTGGCTCCGGCCCGAGGGCCTCGCCTTCCTCCAGCTCTTCACCCACCAGCGCCTCGCCTACCATCTGGCCCCGCGCAGCTCCACCGACTGGCTCGACCGCAGGTTCCTGCCCGGCGCCATGATGCCGAGCGACGACCTGCTCCTCCACTTTCAGGACGACCTCCGCGTGCTTCAGCACTGGCGGGTCGATGGGCGGCACTACCAGCGCACCGCGGAGTTGTGGCTGGAGAACCTCGATCGCAACCGCGCCGCCGCGCTCACGGCCCTCGCCTCCGCCCACGGAAGCAAGGAGGCCCGCGCCCGCCTTCTTGACCGACGCATCTTCTTCATCACCTGCGCCGAGCGCTGGGGCTTCCGGCAGGGCGGCGAATGGATCGTGAGCCACTATCTTCTCAACAAGGCCGGCGGCCACGGCCCCAAGTCGGACCACCGCTGAGGCCCAGCCCCGGTCTGCGTCCGGGGACGAACAACCATCGGCGGCGGTCCGCCAACATGGGGATCAGGCGGCATCGGCATCGCTGCCACCGAACAACCCTTCGAGATGCTCGACCGGATCCTTGGTCCAGTCGTCGTAGGCCTCGGCCGGAAGATCCAATGCCACGCCGGCCCGCCGCAGCGCCGCCTCGAGCGGGAGAACAAACTCCGTCTCCATCTCATCGATCCGGAAACGGATCTCCAACCCCGAGATCCCGCGGGCGAAGGCCACCGAGTCGGCCAAGTCCATCAGATCCTCGTCGGTGAAGAGCTCCTCCAGCTGCGCCTGCGAACCCTCCAGCGCCGCGAGCTCGGCCCAGTTGCGGCCGCGGGTCGCGTCGGGCTGGCAGAGCGTGCCCAGTCCGCGCAGGCGCGTGCGGCGCACGCGCACCGAGAACCGTCGCAGCGTCGCATAGGCGCAGGCCATGTTGGCCAGGCGGGCGTGCTGCAGCAGGCGTTGGTGGATCGATAGCAACGTGGAGAGTTTCATGGGATCGTGACTCCTGAATTTCCGGACATTGCACTGGCGCAGGTTTCCCCCGGCCCCGGCGGCTCTCGCGCCGAAGCGGGGAGCCGCACCAGACCGGGCCTCTGAACCGTCGGGTGAGCACACCGTCTGCCAGCGGCGCACCCGGCGTGCCGAAATCTTCAACCCATCGCAGTCAGCTGAAACAGAACCTCTCAGACTTTCGAGCAACGGCCTCGCGCGAGGCTCGTTCACGGAGCCGACCATGGCGGCCGACCCGACAACCTGACAAAGGAACACCGTCTTCAGACCAGGACCGGCGGAGCCGGCCCAACTGCATATCGGACCGCTGCACCATGCCATGTAGCGCGAATTTGGCGAACCTTTCCCCTCCGAGCTTGGAAACGGCACCTGCCTCCGCCATTCGTGTCCGACCGCGGGCCCCACACCGCCCACGATGACTTTCCGCGCCCTCCTCACCCTCGGCCTCTGGCTGTCCCTCCTCGTCGCCACCCCGCTGCGTGCCGACGACCCGCCCGCCGCGCCCCGCCGGATCGAAGGCGACATCGCCGGCGCCCGCTGGGCCGCGCTCCTCCCGGAGAACTGGAACGGCCACCTGCTCCTCGAAGCCCCCGACCGCATCGGGGCCCCCGCCCCGCGCCCCCC
>JAEXPG010000358.1 GCA_023447015.1 Verrucomicrobiota bacterium | reverse complement strand
GTGTAGGCCTCGGAGTCGCCGTGTTGGACGAAGGAGTCGTTGAAATCTTCGCCCATCTTGGCGCGCACCTCGCACTCCCGGTCGCACTGCCTCTCCTCGCGCTGGTCGCCGGGGTCGCCGGTGTCCGCCTCGGCCTGGTTCTTCTCGAGCGAGACGCCCTCCATCGGCAGCTCCTCCAGGACGGGGTTGTTCTGCAGTTCCTCCGCGATGGTGGCGCGCAGATCGAGGGCGGCCACCTGCAGGATCTTCAGCGACTGGCGCAGCTGCGGCGCCAGCACGAGCGACTGGGTCTGGCGTTGGCTGAGATGCTGGGAGAAACCGTGTTGCATGCCGTGGGTGCGAGCAGGCGCCGCGTGGCGCGGCGGTGCGAGGTTGGATGTCCGAAAAGCGACACAAGCTGCACGCCCCGTGCCAGCGGTGCAAGATACTCGTTGCGAGAAACGCACACGCTCCGGCCCGGGGTTGACAGCGGGAGGGGGCCGCCTTCGCTGCGGCGATGCCCGAAGGCCCCGCCATCCTGTGGTTCCGAAGCGATCTGCGCCTGCGTGACAACGAGGCGCTGCAGGCGGCGATCGCCCGCGATCAGGCGGTGATTCCGGTCTTCATCCTGGACGAGGCGGCCGCGGGGCACCTGGCGCCGGGTGCGGCCTCGCGCTGGTGGTTGCACGGTTCGCTCGAGGCGTTGGCTCGGGACTTGGAGTCGCGCGGCTCGCGGCTCGTGCTGCGTCGGGGGGAAACCGGCGAGCAGCTGCTCGAGCTCCTAGCCGAGACCGGGGCGCGTGCGGTGTGCTGGAACCGCGTGCATGAGCCGGCGGCGGAGCGGCTCGATGCGGTGATCCGCCCGATGCTCGGGGAGCGCGGCATCGCGGTGGTGACGGGCTCGGGCCGGCTGCTCTTCGATCCGGCGGCGGTGCGCAACCAGAGTGGCGGCCCCTTCAAGGTGTTCACTCAGTTCTGGCGGCATTGTCTGAACCGCGAGCGACCGGGGCCGGTGTCGACGGCGGCGCCGAAGTCGCTGGCCGCACCCGGGCGCTGGCCGCGCGGCGACGCGCTCGGCGGCTGGGGGCTGCGGTCGCGGCTCGGCTGGGCGGCGCAGTTTCCCGAGAGCGGTCAGCCGGGGGAAACCGGTGCCGTGCGACGCCTGGAGCGGTTCATCGAGGGGATGATGGACGACTACCGCGAGGAGCGCGACCGACCGGCGCTCGACGGCACCTCGCGGCTCTCCGCGGCGCTGCACTTCGGCGAACTCACCCCGCGGCAGGTCTGGGCGGCGGTCGAGGCGGCGTCGCAGGAGTCGGGGGTGATGCCGCGCAGCCGGGGGGCGCAGGTGTTTCTCGACGAGGTCGGCTGGCGCGAGTTCGCGTACCACCTGCTGTCCCATTTCCCCGACACCCCCGAGCGGCCGCTGCGGCCCGAGTACGCGGACTTCCCGTGGAAACCCGACGCCGCCGTGCAGCGCGCCTGGCAACGCGGGCGCACGGGGTATCCGATTGTCGATGCCGGGATGCGGCAGCTCTGGCGCACGGGCTGGATGCACAACCGCGTGCGCATGATCGTAGCTTCCTTCTTCGTGAAGCAGCTGCTGCAACCGTGGACGGACGGCGCCGCGTGGTTTCTCGACACCCTCGTCGACGCGGATCTCGCCAACAACACGCTGGGGTGGCAATGGAGCGCCGGCTGCGGGGCCGATGCGGCGCCCTATTTCCGGATCTTCAACCCGGTGCTGCAGGGTGAGAAGTTCGATCCCGACGGCGAGTATGTGCGGCGGTGGGTGCCGGAGTTGGCGCGCGTGCCCGCGGCGTTCATCCACCGTCCGTGGGAGGCAGAGTCGCTCGGGCTGGCGGCCGCGGGGGTGCGGCTCGGCATCGAGTACCCACGTCCCATCGTGGATCCGAAGGAGGGCCGCGAGCGGGCGTTGCGCGCACTCGCAGCCTGGAGACAACACCGGAGCAGCGGTGGCGGTGCGAGCAACCGGAAGGAGGGACGCTGATGCGCATCGCCTTGGCAGGAGGTTCGGGTTTCATCGGCGAGGCGCTGCGCCGGCACTGGGGGCGCGCTGGAGTCTCGGTTGTGCGGCTGGTCCGGCGCCCGCCGCAGGGGCCGGATGAGGTCGAGTGGGACCCGCTGGGCGGCCGGATGGATCTGGCGCCGTTGGCGGGCTGCGAGGCGCTCGTGAATCTGGCGGGCGAGAATATCGCCGGAGGCCGTTGGACCCCTGCCCGGAAGGCGCTCCTGCGCGAGAGCCGCGTGCGGACGACGCATTTGCTCGCGGCCGCGCTGTCGGGCGGGTCGTGGCGGCCGCGCGTATGGGTGAATGCTTCGGCGGTCGGCTTCTACGGCGATGCCGGGGAGCGGGTTCTGGATGAGGCAGCGCCGCAGGGAGTCGGTTTCCTCGCGTCGGTCTGCGGCGCATGGGAGGCGGAGACCGTGGCGGCCGCGGCGGCGGGGGTGCGGGTCGTGCGGTTGCGCCTCGGCGTGGTGCTCGATCCCGCGGGCGGCGCATTGGCGAAGCTGGTGCCGGTGTTTCGCGCCGGGCTGGGTGGTCCGCTGGGCGACGGGCGGATGTGGATGAGCTGGATCGCGCTCGACGAGCTGTGCCGTGTCGTGGACACGGTGATCGCTGACGAGCGCCTCGTCGGGCCGGTCAACGCCGTATCCCCCGATCCGGTGCGCAATGCGGACTTCGCCGCCGCGCTGGGCGGAGTGCTCCGCCGGCCGGCCATCGTGCGGACTCCGGCTTGGGCGGTGCGAGCCCTGTTCGGCGAGATGGGCGGGGAGACGCTTCTCGCGAGCCAGCGGGCGGTGCCCGGGGTGTTGGCGGCGGCGGGACACCGGTTCCAGCCCGGCGACCTTGCCGGGGCGCTGCGGCGGGTCCTTGGACCGTAGGCGCGGACTGCCGTCGCGCGGTGGACTGGGGTGTTTTCCCTGCAGAAATAGGGAGGTATCCGGGGCGCAGTAGGCAGAAACGCGGATACAGCGGATCGGGGACCTGTGGTAGAGTAACGGCGAAAACAGGAACCTCGTCCGCCGAATGCGGCAGGTGCGAGGGCTGACTTTCCTGGATTTTGGGCTACCCCCGGGGTTCTCATGGCTGGGTTTACTCGGGGGGGCCCAAAATCCAGGCTTTTTTTTGCCGGATCTTTCCGCACGCTCGGCCGGGTCCAATGCAAAAGACCCTCATCATCCTGAAGCCCGATTGCATGCAGAAGAAGCTCGTCGGGCAGGTTATCTCCCGTTTCGAGGCAGCCGGCTTTTCCATCGTGGCGTGCAAGCTGGTGCGCCTCACCAAGGAGATCCTCCGCCAACACTACGGCCATCTGGTCGCCCAACCGTATTATCCGCCGCTCGAGGAGTTCATGGGCCAGGCGCCGGTGCTCGTGCTGGTGCTCGCCGGCGAGAACGTGATCCCGAAGGTGCGCGAACTCCTCGGACCGACCGACTCGCGCAAGGCCCCGAAGGGCACGATCCGTGGCGATCTGGGCACGTGCAACCGCGTCAACATCGCCCACGCCTCCGACAGCGTGGAGAACGCCAACGCCGAGATCGCCCGCTTCTTCAAGCCCGAGGAAGTGCTCGGCTGAACCGGCCGCCCATTTCGCAGCACACAGAACCGCCGGCGGCCCGCCGGCGGTTTTGTGTTTTCAGGGACGGCCGCCGCGTGCGGAGCGCGAGCTTGCCGTGCCGAAGGCGGCGGCGAGTCTTCGCGCATGGAATGCCGCAGTGGCTGCGGGGCGTGCTGCATCGCCCCCTCGATCTCGTCGCCGATGCCCGGTCTCGCGCAGGGCAAGCCGGCGGGGGTCCCCTGTCCGCATCTCGACGAGGCGCTGCGCTGCCAGCTGTTCGGCGACCCGCGGCGCCCGACGGTGTGCGGTTCGCTCTGCCCGGAACCCGCGATGTGCGGGGAGAATCGCGAGCAGGCTCTGGCGTATCTCTCCGAGCTGGAGCGGCAAACACGGCCGGCGCGGTGATGGCGGATTCCGCCGCTGCCGAGCGCGACGTCGGGCCGTCTGGTGTTGCGGGAAACGAAACGGTCCGCCGGTGAGGGCGGGCCGTGGAAAACGGAGCGGTCCGCG
>JAEXPG010000334.1 GCA_023447015.1 Verrucomicrobiota bacterium | reverse complement strand
CGGGGGCGGGGGGGCGGGGGGGCGGACGCGCCCGGGGGCGGGTGGCCGGGTGCCCCGACGCCGTGCCGGTGTCGCAAAAGAATGGATTGGCCGCGGGACGACCCTGGTTGCCGGCCCCTCCGCCGCCTGGGATCGCATGGCGGGCGTATTGTGTTTGCGGCGATACCGGCCGGCTCAGCTGGGCGCGCGAGTGAGGGGTGCGGTGGGGCTCCGGGTGGCGCGGGGCGGCGTGCAGATTTTTGGGGCGGTTTCGGGGTGCTCGCGGAGCGAAAATCGGCCGTTTTCCGGCGGCTTTCCCCGGGGGCTCCTCTGGGCTCCCTCGGAGACGGGAATTTTCGGTTTCCGGTTTCAGAAACCAGTTGACGCGTTTTTCGGGGAAACCCATATGTTGTGCCTACTTCTTTGGCCACCCACAACCCGTAGTGGTGAGCAACCGGTAAATAACTCGAAATAACTTTGTGTGGCCAAAGCTCCCGGACTGTCGTTTTTCGGCGTTTCTGACTGCCTTTTTCCCGCCCAACCCTCGCATCCTGCCATGAACTGCTCCCTCGCCATCGCCCAGTGCCCGAACCTCCCCGGTTCGGCCCCGGTTTTGGCGTGCCAGCGGTCGGGCGGCGGCGGTTGGTCGTTTGCCGCCTCTTGTACCCCCGGCGGCGTCCGAACCTGATTTTCCGCGCGGGCCCCGGCACCGCGCGGTGCCGGGGCTTCGCTTTGTGCTAACCCCTCCGTTCCCACCCTTTTCGACTGCTATTCCTTGGGATGACACCGCACTCCAGTCTCGAGCACGACCTCGCGCTCAAGCGCTTCGCCTCCGCCCCCAAGGATCGGAAACCGAACTATCCGTGGCGCGATGCGGTGCGCGACCAGCGGCCGGCGCTGCCGGACGTGCAGGTGCTCTGCCCGCAGGGTCCGGAGTCGTTTGATCTGGGCGAGATCGCCGACACCGTCGGCAAGTCCCTCACCACGCTGCTGCTGGCCCGCGGCGAGACGGCGATCTTCACCGAGGAGCACAAGCAGTTTGTCGCCCGCATCGCCGAGGAGGTCGCCGGCAACCTCACCGCGTTGGCCCTCCGCCAGCGGCCGCTGCGCCTCGATCTCCACGAACTCTACGTCCTCATCGAGAAGACGCTGGTCGACAACAACGCCTTCGACGTCGCCAAGAGCCTGCTCTACAGCCGCGGGGCCAAGCTCGGCACCGATCGCGTCTCCTGCGCCACTCCCGTCCGCCTCATCCGGCGCAACGGCCACGTCGTTCCCTGGAACGAGGCCAAGATCGAGATCGCGATCCGCAAGTCCTTCCTCGCCCTCCAGCAGAATCCCGCCCCCGCCGCCGAGATCGCCCGCGCCGTGACCGCCCGCGCGCTCGCGACCCGCGAGGCCTTCCTCCACATCGAGGAGGTCCAGGACGTGGTGCAGGAGGAGCTGATGCGCGCCGGGCACTTCAAGGTGGCCGAGGCGTTCATCAACTACCGCTCGATGCGCGCCGCGGTGCGCGGCGACGAGACCGTCCCGGCGCCGGCGGTCGCCCAGCCCTCGATGGTCGTCGTGGTCCGCGCGGCCGGCGACACCTACCTCTGGGATGGCCACGACCTGCGCCTGCGCATCGAGTTCGCCGCCGCCGGCCTCGACCTGCCCCTCTCGCCCGAGGAGATCGAGCACGAGCTGCGCCGCTCCGTCTACGACAACATCTCCCAGGCCGATCTCGCCGCCGCCGTCGCGCGCAATGCCCGCGCGCTGATCGAGCGCGACAGCGACTTCGCCCTCTTCGCCGGCCGCCTCCAGCTCACCTATCTCTATGAGGAGGCGCTGGGCTGGGACATCGTCCGCGACGGCATCAACCACCTGCGCGATTTCCACCGCCGCGTCTTCGTCGAGTACGTGTTCGAGGCGGTCGGGCTCGGCCTGCTCCAGCCGCACCTGCTGGAGGCCTTCCGCCTCGAGGAGCTCGCGGCCGCGCTCGACCCGGCCGCCGATCTCGCGCTCGACCTCGCTGCGGTGCAGGCGCTCACCGAGCGGTTCCTCGTCACCGTCCGCCGCCAGGGTGCCAAGGTCCGCCATCTCGAGGTGCCGCAGTTCCTCTGGATGCGCGTGGCGATGGGCCTCTGCCACGAGGAGAAACGCGGCCGCGAAACGCACTGCCTCGCGCTCTACGATCTCTTCAAGGCCCGCCGCTTCCTCCCCGCCGCGCCGGTGTTGGCGCACGCCGGCACGCCGGACCGCCAGCTGATCGCCCACTACGGCTACCATGTCGAGAACCGCCTCGAGGGCGTGATGCAGCACGGCATCGCCGACAACGCCTACCTCGCCGTCCGCGGCGGTTCCCTCGCCGGTTGCTGGACCTCCGTCCATGGCGCCGACCATGAGACGCCGGACGCTGGCGCCCGCGGCCTGCCGGCCTACCTCGATCTCCACCAGGCCATGCTCGCGGCCGTCGGTCCGGTCGATGGCGCCGCCTACCTCGAGACCTGGCATGCCGAGCTCCCGGGCCTGCTCGCCCGCCGCCGCGCCGCCGCGGCCGCCGGCCGGCCCGACACGCTGGTCCTGGCCCACTGGGTGCCCGATCTTTTCCTCCGGCGCGTTGTCGCCGGTGGCGAGTGGACGCTTTTCAGCCCCGCCGATGTGCCCGATCTCGCGGGCCTCGCCGGCAGTGCGTTCGCGGACCGTTACGCGGCGTACGAGACGCAGGCCGCGCAGGGTCTGCTCTGGAGCCGGCGGATGCCCGCCGCCGAACTCTGGCGCGAGCTCGTCCAGGCGATGCTCGCCGGCGACGCCTCCGTCGCGTTCAAGGACGCCTGCCTCCTCCGCGCCGCGCAGGACCATGCCGCCCGGCTGCGCTGCCCGAATTTCTCCGGGGAGCTCCTCGTCGGGGTCGCCGAGGGGGAAACCGCCTCCGCCGCCCTCGGCTCGGTGGTGCTCGACGCCCACCTCGATGCGGCCGGCGCCCTCGACCTCGAGGCGTTGCGGCGCACCGTGCGCCTCGCCGTCCGCGCGCTCGACAACGTCCTCGACCTCCACCGCTTCCCGACCGAGTCCGCCCGCCGCGCCGCGCAGCGCCACCGTCCGCTCGGCTTGGGCGTGATGGGGCTCGCCCGCGCGCTCCACGCGAAGGGCCTCGCCTTCGGCTCCGCCGCCGCCGAGCAGTTCAACGACGAGTGCCTCGAGGCGCTCGCGCACTGCGCCACCGCGGCCTCGGCCGAGCTCGCCGCCGAGCGCGGTGCGTATCCGACCTTCAAGGGCTCGCGGTGGGACCGTGGCCTCTTCCCGGCCGACACCCTCGTCCAGGCGGAGCAGGAGCGCGGGCTGGCCTCCGAGCTGCCGCGCGGCGGCCGCCTCGACTGGCAGCCGGTCCGCGACCTCGTGGCCGCCCACGGGCTGCGCCACTCGGCGTTGCTGGCCCTCTCGCCCACGCCGGGGATCGACCAGGTCGCCGGCACCACGCCGTCCGTCGAGCCGCTCGCCCGCAACTTCCAGGTCAAGGCGACGCTCTCCGGCGAGTTCGTCGTCATCGCGCCGGAGCTCGTGCGCGACCTCAAGGCCCGCGGCCTCTGGTCGCCCGAGATGGTGGAGAACCTCAAGTACTTCGACGGCGAGGTGCAGGAGATCGCGTCCCTCCCGGCCGACCTGAAGGAGAAGCATCTCACCGCCGGCGACATCGATCCGTTCTGCCTGCTGCGCGCCGCCGCCCGCCGCCAGAAGTGGCTCGACCAGGCGCAGGCCCTCCACCTCGAGCTGCCCCGCCTCCACGCCGACATCGGCGCGGTCTCGGCGTTGCTGCTCACTGCGTGGCGCCTGGGCCTGAAGTCGGTCTGGCGTGTCACGCCGGCCCGTGCCGCCAGGCACCACCCCCACGCCGCCTGAGCCGGCCTCCCTTTTCTCCCCCTGTACCTCTCGCACCTACCCGAACACACCCAGCACCCCGGTTCCGCCCATGTCCGCCGAACTTTCCTCTTTCACCACTGATCCAACCACTTCCATGTCCGAGTCGGAAATCCTCATCACCGTAAAGAAACGCGACGGCAAGGCCGCCCCCTTCAAGCTCGAGCGCATCGTCCGCGCCATCGCCCTCGCCGCCTACGGCGCCAAGCACGACGAAGCCAAGAATCCGCACCGCGACAGCGCCGAGCTGCGCTACGGCCTCGACGAGGCCGAGTTCCGCAACGTGTTCAACCTCTCCGCCGAGGTGCGCGACATGGTGATCGAGAAGTTCGGCACCGCCGGCGCCCCCGGTGTCGAGGACGTCCAGGATCTCATCGAGCTCACGCTGCTCAAGCACGGCCAGTACGAGATCGCCCGCCACTACATCTTCTACCGCATCCAGCACTCCGAGCTCCGCCCGGTCACCCACGGCGACTGCGGTCTGCAGGACTACATCGCGATCAGCCGCTACTGCCGCTTCGACGAGAGGCTCGGCCGGCGCGAGATCTGGGCCGAGGCCGTCGAGCGCGTCGCGCAGATGCACCTGCGCCGCGTCGAGAAGCTCGCCGACAAGGATCTCAACGCCTCCCTGCGCGAGCTCGTCGCCAAGGGCACCGTGCCCGCCGAGGCCGCCCGCGACGCCGGCCCGCTCGGCTCGCTCTCCGACGAGATCGTCCGCGCCTACAATCTGGTGAAGAACAAGAAGGTGCTGCCCTCGATGCGCTCCCTCCAGTTCGGCGGCAAGGCCATCGAGGTCTCCAACGCCCGCATCTACAACTGCACCGCCTCCCCGGTGAACCGTGTCGCGTTCTTCCGCGAGTATTTCTTCCTCCTGCTCAGCGGCTGCGGCTGCGGCTTCTCCGTGCAGAAGCAGCACGTGGCCATGCTCCCCGCCCTCGCCGCCCGGGCCGACGAGCTCGACCTCCCGGTCAAGCACTACGCCGTGCCGGACACCGTCGAGGGCTGGTCCGACTCGCTCCACGAGCTGCTCGAGAGCTTCATCCACGGCTACAAGGTCGAGTTCTCCTTCCATCAGATCCGCGACCGCGGATCCCTCCTCAAGACCAGCGGCGGCAAGGCCCCCGGCCACCTCCCGCTCAAGCGCGCCCTCACCCGCGTCGAGGAGATCCTCGTCGGCGCCGCCGGCCGCCAGCTCCGCCCGATCGAGGTCTACGACATCTGCATGCATGTCGCCCAGTCCGTCCTCTCCGGCGGCATCCGCCGCTCGGCGACGATCTGCCTCTTCAGCCCCGAGGACGAGGAGATGATGGCCGCCAAGACCGGCGACTGGTTCAAGTCCCACCCCCAGCGCTCCGCCTCCAACAACTCCGCCGTCCTCGTCCGCGACCAGACCCCGCGCGACGTCTACCAGCGCCTCTTCGAGTGCCAGAAGCAGTTCGGCGAGCCGGGCTTCTACTTCGTCAACGGCTCCGATCCCGACGTCCTCCCCAACCCCTGCGTCGAGATCGCGCTCAACCCGCGCCTCGTCGTCACCAACCGCGAGATCGAGAAGCTCCGCACCTACGGCTACACCGGCCACCTCGAGGAGGGCATGGAGCTCTGGGGCTGGCAGATGTGCAACCTCTCGACCATCTCCGGCGCCGCCGCCGACACCCCCGAGCAGTTCTTCGCCCTCGCCCGCGCCGCCGCCCTCATCGGCAGCGTCCAGGCCACCTACACCGATATCCCGTACCTCGGGCCGGTCACCCGCGTCATCAACGAGCGCGAGGCCCTCATCGGCGTCTCCATCTGCGGCGTGCTCGACAACCCCGAGATCCTCCTCGATCCCGCCACGCTGCGCCGCGGCGCCGAGGTCGTGAAGGCCGTCAACGCCGCCGCCGCCGCCGCGCTGGGCATCAACCGCGCCGCCCGCACCACCTGCGTCAAGCCCGAGGGCACCTCGTCCCTCGTCCTCAACGCCGGCTCCGGCATCCACCCCCACCACGCCCGCCGCTACTTCCGCCGCGTCCAGGCCAGCTCGAACGACCCGATCTTCCGCTGGTTCAAGCGCCACAACCCGCACATGACCGAGAAGTCCGTCTACAACGAGGGCACCGAGGTCATCACCTTCCCCGTCGAGGCCCCGCCGCACGCCCTCCTCAAGGACGACGTGCCCGCCCTCCGCCTCCTCGAGTACGTCCGCCTCGTCCAGGAAAACTGGGTGCAGGGCGGCCGGGCCGTCACCACCTACACCGACGCCCACCACAACGTCTCCAACACCATCACCGTCCAGGCCGACGAGTGGCCCGCCGTGGCCGAGTTCATCTGGGAGAACCCGCACGCCTTCACCGGCGTTGCCCTCCTCGGCGCCAGCGGCGACAAGGATTACCGCCAGGCCCCCCGCGAATCCGTCAGCGGCCGCGAGGACATCCGCAAGTGGAACAGCCTGCACTACACCCCGGTCGACTACGCGAAGGTCCCCGAGAAGGAGGACCACACCGCCGGCCACGAGTCGCGCGGCGCCGCCACCGCCTGCGCGGGCGGCAAATGCGAGCTCGTCTGAGCCCCTTCCCACAGTCCCCCCACCGGAAACCAGCCCAAGACAGACCGACTCACCCACACGAAGGGCGGACGCCATCCCGGCGCCCGCCCTTTTGTTTCCCAGCCGCGCACCCCAGCCGCGTACCGCAGCGCGCAAGCGCGAGGAACGCGGCGCACCGGGGCGCCGCTCCGGCAATCCCAGCCGCGGACCCACCGGACCGCGGCGAGGGAGGCCATCGGCCGACCCACACTCCGTCCACGTTACACCTCCCACCTTACACCTTTCACATTCCGGCCGCCCCGCCCTCCGCCCTCTGTCTTCCGTCCTCCGTCCTCCGTTCTCCGTCCTCAGTCCTCCGTTCTCTGTCCTCAGTCGTCCGTCCTCCGCTTCACCGATCCAGTGGGCTGGGGGCGCCGAGGCCGGGTTTGGTCATGCAATGCAGATAGATCTGGGTGGTTTCGACTTTCGCGTGCCCGAGCAAGTCCTGCACGGTGCGGATGTCGGACCCGCTTTCCAGCAGGTGCGTTGCGAACGAATGCCTCAACACATGAGGCGTTACTCGTTTGTCGATGCCGGCCCGGGCCGCGGCCGTCTTGATCACCCGTTGGAAGGTTCCGTCGAGCACATGATGCCGCCGGATGATCCCGGTCTGCCGATCCCGGGAGATCTCCTTCATCGGGAAGACCCATTGCCAGAGCCACTCCGTGCCGGCCACCGAGTACTTCCGCTCCAATCCCCGTGGCAGCCACACGCCGGGGAGGTCGGCTGCCCGGTCTTCCGCGTGCAGCGTGCGTAGGCGCGCAAAGTGGTCCCTCAGCCTTGGGACGAGCCGCTTCGCCAGCACCGTGGCGCGGTCCTTGTTTCCTTTTCCCCCGTAGATCAGGACCCGGTTGCGCTCGAGATCCAGGCTCTGGATGCGCAGTTCCACCAGCTCGGTGATGCGCAGGCCGCTGCCGTACTGCAGCTCAGCCATCAGGCGCCAGGTCCCGTCGAGCTTCCCCAGCAACCGGTCCACTTCCCCGCGGGAGAGCACGACTGGGATTTTCGGCCCGCGTCGGGCACGTTGGAACTCGCCGAGGTCGCCCAGATCGCGCTGCAACACTTCGCGGAAGAAGAACACCAGAGCGTTGAGGGCTTGCCGCTGGGTGCTCGCCGCCACTTGGCGCCGCACCGCCAGATCGGTCAGGAATGCCGCCACCTCCTCCCGCCCGGCGGTGTCCGGTGTCGCCGGCCCGATCTGCTCGGCGAAACGCCGCAGCCAGCTCCGGTAGATCTGCTCGGTGTTCCAGAGCAGGCCGCGCTGCCGGATCACGCGGATCATCCGCGCCTCCCATGGCGGGGTGTCGGGCGGGATCGGCTGCGGCGTGGGCGGAGCGACATCGCTGGTGGCGCCCTCCGCCGGCATCGCCGCCGCGGCTGCCGTTGCGGTGGGGCTGCGCCGTTGGCGTGCGGTGGTGAAGAACCAGTGCAGCGCGTCGCGGTCGGTCTGGCCAAGCTCCCCGGCCGCCACGCCTCCCTCCAGGTAGCGCTTCGCGTCTGCGATCGAGGCCGGTTTCTGCCGGGCTTTGCAGTGGCGCAGGTAGCGGATGAGGGCCTGCCGGTGCCGATAGCGGACATGGGACTCCAGGGGCTCGAGCTCGAGCAAACGCCCCCATTCCGGCAAGGACACCGGCTGGTCCCAATATTTCGGCATGCTGCCGGGTTTCGGTGTTATGGGCCGAGGCGAGGCGGAATCGCCGGGCGGTTGGT
>JAEXPG010000299.1 GCA_023447015.1 Verrucomicrobiota bacterium | reverse complement strand
CGTCTACACCGACACCGTCGCGATCCCCGACTCCACCGCCACCCGCCGGTTCCTCCGCCTCCGCCTGCAGTACACGCCCTGACCTCCGCGCGCCGGAGCCGCCGGCGCACCGCCCGCCTCGCCCTTCGCGCCGCGGCAAGGCAGCGCCCGCTCCTGCGCACCTCGAGGTGCGCCCCGCAACCCGCCCCCGACACCCCCGCGCCACGTCAACTCGCCGTAAGATCGCGAGCGACTGGGCCTCGGCCACCTCTCTTCGTTTGTCGGGCACCCACCTCGCCGCACTAGTTCTGCGAATGCCCATCGCCCTCCGCCTCCCACTGGCCACTCTGGGGCTGTCAGCCGGATTGTCGCTCGTCGCCCAGACCGACACCACGCCGCCCTCCACTCCGGCCCACCTCGCCGGCACCGCCATGTCCTCGACTGCGACGGTCCTCTACTGGGCCCAGCCGCGCGACAACGTTGGCATCGCCGGCTACGACATCTACCGCGACGGCGCCCTCGTCGCCACCGGTGCCGAGAACACCTTCAGCGACTCCGGCCTCGCGCCGGCGTCCACGCATTCCTACCGCATCGCCGCCCGCGATGCCGCCGGCAACGCCAGCGGTCAATCGGCCGCGTTCTCCATCACCACCGACGCCGCCGACACTGCCCGGCTGGTTCGCCCCGCGCAGTTCACCTATCTCGGCGCGTTCCGGCTCCCCGCCGATTCGCAGAACAACTACTCCTATGGCGGCACGGCTATCGCCTTCAACCCAGCCAACAACTCGCTCTTCGTCCGCGGGCACGACTGGCACCAGCTCGTCGGGGAGATCTCCATCCCGGCTCCGCTGATCAGCACCGACCCCAACGCGCTGCCCGCCGCGACCGCGCTCCAATCCTTGACCGACATCGCGGAAGGCCACCTCGCCGAAGTCGGCGCCGACGGCGCCACCCTGTCCGGCTGCAAGGTCGGCGGGCTTCTCGTCCACCAGGGCCGGCTCATCGGCACCTCCTACGTCTACTACGACGCCGCCCTGAATGCCCGCCGCTCGCATTTCACCTCCGGGCTGGAGCTGGCGCGCACCGGCGATTTCGCGGGGATGTACACGGTGGGCTCCGTCAATCCGGGTTTCGTCGCCGGCTACATGGGGGCGATCCCCGCCGAATGGCAGACCGCGTTCGGCGGCCCCGCCCTCACCGGTCAGTCCGGCCTCGCCATCATCACCCGATCCTCCTGCGGCCCGTCCGCCTCCGTCTTCGACCCAGTCCAGCTTGGCGTCACCGCGCCCGTCCCGGCGAAGATGCTCGTCGGCTACCCCACGGACCACCCAACCCTCGGCACGTGGGACAACGTCTCCGAGCCCAACCCCCAGTACGACATGACCACCGACGTGCTCGGCATGGTCTTCCCCGAGGCGACCGACAGCGTGCTGTTCTTCGGCACCGCCGGCACGGGCATCCCCGGCTACGGCGCCGGCACCAGCGATCCGGCGCTCGACCGCCAGCCCGTCCCCGGCACCAACGGCGGCACGATCTACGTCTACGATCCGGCCAACGGCAACAAGGGTTGTCACGCATTCCCCTATACAGCCTTTGTCTGGGCCTATCGGGCCCACGACCTCGCCCGGGCTGCCGCCGGCGCCGCCCAACCCTGGGAGATCGTGCCCTACGCCACCTGGGCCCTGCCCTTGCCCTTCGGCCCGGCCGGACACGCCGCGCTCGGCGGCGCCACCTACGACCCGGCCACCAACCGGATCTTCGTTTCCCAGTACAACGCCACCGGCAGCCGCCCGATCATTCACGTCTACCGGATCGAACCGCCCCCCGCGCCGCCCACCACCTACACCGCCTGGCGCGCGGCCAACTTCACCGGCTCCGACCTCACCGCCGATGCCGTCTCCGGCCCGCTCGCCGATCCCGACGCCGCCGGTCTCACCAACCTCCAACGCTACGCCCACAACCTCCCTGCCCGTGGCGCCACCCCTTCACCCACCACCGCCGGACAAATCACCGCCAACGGCTCCGCTTTCCTCTCGATCGCCTTCGATCGCCGCATCGCCGCCACCGACCTGAGCTATGTCGTCGAGGCGAGCAATGACCTCGCCATCTGGACCACCGTCGCTGCCGTCCCACCGGGCACACCCACACGCCTCACCATCCCGGACTCCATCGCGATCGATTCCACCCCACGCCGTTTCCTCCGGTTGCGGATCACGCCCCCCTGACCTCCGGCGTCAACGCCGCCTCGGCCCATCCCGACTCACGGTGCCCGGGCCCTGCGCCGGCTGGCGCTGCCCGCGCCCCCGACTCCTGGGACGCGGGCAGCCGTGCGCTCAACCCGACCTCCCGAGCCCGAAGCGAACCCGCAATATTCGGTGAAATGCTACGCGCCCCCGAGATCCCCCTTGTCTGCCCGCGGCTCTCGGCGAATTTGCCCGCAGCCTCGCGGCCGAGGCTCACCGCCCCGGCCGCACATCCCCTAGTCCACTTTTCCAATGACAACGAACCCGCTCTCCCGGGCTCGCGCGTCGCTGGGCCTGCTCCGGAGCGTCCTGCTCCGGACTACCTATGCTTGCGCGGCGCTCCTCGCCTCGTCCGCCGCCGCCCGCGACTGGTACATCGCCACCGACGGCGTCGATGCCCTCGGCCGCGGTTCCATCGATCAGCCGGTTCGCACCATCCAGTGGCTCCTCGACCCCAACGGCCACCGGGTCACCTGGCGCAGCGACGCCCAGCCCGGCGACACCATCCGCTACCGCGGAGGCGACTACCCCACAAACCAGCTGAACATCGGCATCGCGAACCTGACGATCCGTGCGCACGACCCCGTGGCCGAGCCCGTCCGCCTGATCGGCGGCACCGAGACGGCCATCTCTTTTGTCCTGCAGTTCAGCCCGCCCGCGTCCGGCTGCCGGCTTGAGGGGATCGAGATCGTCGGCGGCGGCTTCTACGCGCTCAAGTTCGAGAGCCAGTGGGACTACGCCGCCGTTCCGTTCGCCCAACGCTACAAGCTGTCGAACATCACCGTGGAGAACTGCCGCTTCCACGACACCGGCCGCGACGCCATCAAGATCACCCCCGGCGTGAGCGACATCACCATCCGCGGCTGCGAGATCTACAACACCGGCATCCGCGACGCCTCCAATGCCGACGGCATCGACTGCGTCAACGGCACGCGGATCCTCGTCCAGGACTGCTACATCCCCCACACGGCCACCCAGGGGCTCTACTTCAAGGGCGGATCCCGGGACTGCATCGTCGAGCGCACCCGCTTCGCGCACACCGGCGCCGCCGGCGTCGTCCTCGGATTCTACACCGACTTCGATTGGTTCGACACCGACCTCAATCCCGACTGCTACGAGAACATCCGCGGCATCGTGCGCAATTGCATCATCAGCGACACCGGCGGCATGGGCATCGGCTTCTACGGCTCCTACCAGGCCAAGGCCTACAACAACACGTTGATCAACGTGAGCACCGCCAACCGCAACAGCGGCGCCATCGTCTTCTGCCCGGGCGAGATCGTGGGCGATACCACGAACTACGTCCCGCCCAACGTCGATCCCGTCTTCGTCAACAACATCGTCGTCGTCAGCCCCGCCTGCACCCAGCCGGCGATCGATGTCCGCGTCATCGACGGCATCCACGGGATCACCGGCACGCCGACCATCCGGAACAACCGTTGGTACCGCTCCTCCGGCACACTCACCTGCTCCGACGAACGGACCGGCTTCACCGGCGGATTCCCCGCCTGGACCGCCGTCCTCGGCGAAACCGGCAGCTCCGTCGGCGCCCCCGGGATCGACAGCACCGGCCACCTGCTCCCCGGCAGCCCCTGCCTCGGTGCCGGCGACTCCACCGCCCCCGTCGCGGTCGCCGTCGATGGCCAGCCGCGCACCGCCCCCGTCGAGATCGG
>JAEXPG010000260.1 GCA_023447015.1 Verrucomicrobiota bacterium | reverse complement strand
GTCCTGGAACACGCCGCCGATCCGAATGATGCGACCACCTTCCCGGTAGGCTTGCCCGGTGGCCCGCACCTGCAATGTGCGGCCTTTGGCTGTAACGAAGGGCAGTTCGAGGTCGAACGGCTCGCCAGTGGCGATGGCGCGCTGCACGGCGGCGGTGAGCGCGGGTCGGGCCTCCGGTGCATAGAAGGATACTCCCTCGTCGACCGAGGGCCGATGGTCGACGGGCACCTCGTGGATGAGGCAGGTGGTGGCGGTCCAGTGGAGGCGGTTGGCGGCAAGATCCAGCGACCAGCCGCCGACCCGGGCGAGCGCGCCGGTCTCGTCGAGCAGGGCGTTGGAGGCGGTCAGCGCGGCGGTGCGTTCGCGGACGATGCGCTCGAGGTTCTCGTTGGCGGCGTGGAGCGCATCCTCCGCCCGCACTCGGGCGGTGAGGTCGGTGGCGAGCCCGATCACGCCGGTGACGGTGCGGGCGGCGTCGAGCCGCGGAGTGAGGAAGGTATCGAAGACCAGGCCGGCGATCTGGACGACGCGTTTGACGGTGTGTCCGGCGAGCGCCTCCCGGATTCCGGCGAGCACTTCGGGACTTTCGTGGTAGAGGGAGAAGACCGAGCGGCCCACCACTTCGCCCGGGAGGAGGTGGAGGGCGGCGAGGCCGCGGCCTTCGGAGAGCTCGAAGCGGCCCTCGCGGTCGAGGACGAAGATGACGGCGTCGGCGTTCTGGACGATGGTGCGGAAACGGCTCTCGCTCTCGCGGAGCGCGTCCTCCATCGCGCGGCGTTCGGTGAGGGCGCGGGCGAGCACGGCGATGCCGGAGACGGTGTCTCCTGTCTCGCGGATCGGCGTGTGGTTGATCTCGAAGAACCGGCGGGCCGGGCCGGTGCCGGTGTAGGCCTCCACCAGGAGTGGCACGCCGGCGAGCACCTGCCGGAGGTTGGCCTCGGCCACGGCGCGGTCCTCCGGGGGCTGGTAGTCGAGGATGCGGGCGCCGAGCCGGATCTCGGCGCCGTAGAGCGCGCATCGTCTCGGCGTGGTGGCGGTTGAAGCTGGTGTAGCGCAGCTCGGCATCGAGGGAGAACACCGGGGTGCCGAAGCTCTCGAGCAGCGCGTGCAGGAGGGCGTATTGTTCGCGGATGCGGCCCTCGGCGCGGCGGTGCTCAAGCGCACGCCAGACCGAGCCCATGAGCAGCTGGAGCTGCACGATGTCGCCGTCGTCGTAGTCGGTGGGTTTGTTGGCGACGCCCACGACGGCGATGATGCGCTCGCCGTCGAAGACCGGGATGGTGAGGAAGCGGGTGAGCGCGACGTGGCCCTCGGGATAACCTTTCTTCAGCGGGTGGGTGGAGGCGAAGTCGTTGAGCACGATCGGGCGGCGCTGGCGCACGGCCTCGCCCCAGATGCCGGTGCGGTCGAGCTCGTAGCAGGTCTGCGGGTTCACGACGTGGCACTCGGGCATCACATCCTTCGACCAGGTGTTGAGGGTGAAGCGCTGGAGCCGCTCGTCGTAGTGGTAGATGTAGCCATAGCGGCTCTCGGTGATGGCGAGCGCCTCGGCGAGGGCGCGGTCGAGAAACGCCTGGTCGGTCTCCTGGCGGGCCTCGGCGATGCGCAGGAGGCATTGGGCCCGGAGCGCGGCGTGCCGGACCTCTTCCTCCCGGCGCAGGCGCTCGGTGATGTCGCGGATGGCGGCGAGGTGGACGGCGCGGCCCGCCCAGGTGAAATGGTTGGCGACGATCTCGACGGGAAACACGGTGCCGTCGGCCCGGCGGTGGTGGCGCACGGGGATCTTGGTGGACTGGTCCAGCATCGCCTGGCGGGTGGCGTCGGCCTCGGCGCTCAGGTCGGTGTTGCGCAGGCGGATCAGTTCGTCGTGGGGACGGCCGTAGAGCAGGGCGGCGGCGTGGTTGGCCTCGAGGATCTCGCCCGTCCGGTTGTCGATGAGGAAGAGCGCGTCGGACTCCATCTCGAAGAGGGCGCGGTAGCGGGCTTCGCTTTCGCGCAGGGTCTCGATCGCCCTGTGGCGCTCCGTGAGGTCGCGGGTGATGCCGACGATGCGGTCGGGGCGGCCGGCGGAGTCGGTGAGCAGGGTGGTGACGACCTCGGCGGGGATGATGTGCCCGTCCTTATGGCGCAGGCCGAACTCGTAGGTGTGGACCCGTTCGGCGGCATCGCCACCAACGAACGCGGCGATGCGCCGCTGGAGGTGTTCGAGCACGAAGCGGTGGGATTCGGGGCGGAGCGTGTCGCTCAGCGACTGGGCGCAGGCCGCCTCCGGGGTGAAGCCGCGCACCGCGAGGACGGAGGGGCTCACGTAGAGGAAACGCAGGCTGGCGATGTCGAACAGCCAGACGATGTCGGCGGTGTTCTCGGCGATGAGGCGGAAGTGGGTCTCGACGCGGTGGAGGGATTGTTCGAGCGCGCGGCGCTCGGTGAGGTCGCGGCCGACCGAGAGCACCAGCGGGCCGTCCTCACCGGGGATGGTGGTCGCGAGAAACTCGAAGGGGAGGCGCCGGCCGTCCTTGGCGATCAGATCGAGTTCGACCTTGCATCGGCCGGTGGTGGCGAGCGTGGCGAGGGCGTCCTGGACCGACGCGAGCTGAGCGGGGTCGTGGTAGGCTTCGGGGGCGGGTAGGGCCGCGATCTCGCTGTCGCTGTAGCCGGAGAGGTCGCACACCCGCCGGTTCCAGCGGATCGCCCGTTTCGTCGCCGGATTGAAGAGCACGACGGTGTCGAGTTGGGCGTCGATGAGCTGTGCGGAGAGCTCCTGCTCGCGGCGGAGCCGGGTTTCGGCCTGACGGCGGGCGGTGATGTCGCTCATCGTGTGCACGGCGCCGGTGAAGGTGCCCGCGGCGTCGAGGATGGGGTCGACGACCACCTCGAACCAACGTTCGCCGACGGGCAGTTCGATGGCCTCGCGGCGACGGGAGCGGGTGGCGCGTTGGAGTGGGCAGTCGGGGAGGGGCGAGTTGGAGTTGTGGGCGACCTCCCAGCAGTGGCGGCCGACGACGGACTCGGCGGAGCGGCCGAAGAGCTCGGTGGCGGCGCGGTTGGCGCGGACGATCCGGCAGTGGGCGTCAAGCAGCCAGACGGCGTCGCGGGTCGCGTCGAAGGTTGTCTGCCATTCCTGGGCGGCTTGGGCGAGTTGCTGTTGGGCCCGATGGCTCGCGGTGAGGT
>JAEXPG010000200.1 GCA_023447015.1 Verrucomicrobiota bacterium | reverse complement strand
CGAAGAGTTTCACGAACGCCGTGAGGACCGCGCGGCTGTAGCCCGGGTCCATCGTGAAGTGCGTGCGTTCCCAGTCGCAGGAGCTGCCGAGCTCGCGGAGCTGCTTGAGGATGGTGTTGCCCGACTGTTCGCGCCAGGCCCACACGCGCTTGAGGAACTCCTCGCGGCCGAGGTCGCGGCGGGTCTTCTTCTCGGTCTTGCGGAGGTGCTTCTCGACCATCGTCTGCGTGGCGATGCCGGCGTGGTCGGTGCCGGGGATCCAGCAGGCGGTCTTCCCCTCGAGGCGGGCGCGGCGGATGATGGCGTCCTGCAACGAATTGTTGAGGACATGGCCCATGTGCAGGATGCCGGTGACGTTGGGCGGCGGGATGACGATGGTGTAGTTCTCGCGCCCGGCGACGGGCTGGCCGCGGAAGCAGCCGGCGGACTGCCAGGCGGCATACCACTTCTTTTCGACGTCGCGCGGTTCGTAGCTCTTCGGGATCTCGCTCATGGGAAAAAGGGAAACGGCGAGGAAAGTTGCCCGCCCGCGGCGAGGCAACGCCGGATTCGGGCACCAGCCGACGCCCGCTGGCCGGCTCCCGCCCCTGGGTGTGTTCACGACAGGCCACGGCATCCCCTCTTCCTCGCCCCGGTCATGGCCCCGATACCGTCACAACCAAATAGATCGACGAGCGTCGGGCTATTTGGTCGGCGATGGTTTCGCCCATCACCCCAACCGTTGCCCGTTGAATCGAGGCCCCCGCACAGACGGCCATTTCGCGCGAGAAACAGCTCCGCCCGTGGGTCCGCCTCCGGCCTGTCCGCGGTGCAGGCCTCGTCGGAGCTCCGACCAAATAGGTCGACGGTCGTCGACTTATTTGGTCGGCGAGCGCGAGCGGTAGTCTCGGGTGGAAGGCGCGAGCTGGCGCCGAGCGGGAAGCGGGAGCAGGGACGAAGCTTTGGGGGGGGGACCGGAGGCCGGGACAGAGGCCACGGGCGGGCGGCGGGGCAACCGCCGCGGGGTCGGGCGGCGACGACAGCCGGCAGCCCGGTGGCCCTGATCATCACGACTCGCCGGAGCGGGCGCACGAATGGTGTCTGCTGCAGGCCACCGCGCTGACGTGGCCACCGGAGGAGTCGGGGCGACGCCCCGGCCTACAGGAACCAGCGCAAGCCGGATCCATCGTGAGGACTCGGGCCCGGCGGCAGCGCCCTTATTTGATTGGCGGTCCCGCGCGAATACCCCGTTATGCCGACACCACCGCGATGATCCGAGGAATCCTCAAAGACGCCCGCAAACGTCTCGTGTTCACGGCCGACATGCCGGTCGCCCAGCGCCTGGCCGCCGCCAAGGCCTTCCTGAAGCACGCCGACGACGACATTCTCCGCCGGCACCGGGGCGGCGAGAGCGGCCTCACCGTCGCCCAGGCCCGCGCCACGGAGATCGACGCGTTGATCGAGCATCTCTTCGACCACGCCGCCGCCCAGTGGCGGCGCACGCACACCGGCGAACTGCCCGTGCCGGTCAGCCTTCTCGCCCTCGGCGGCTACGGCCGCGGCGAGCTCTGCCCGAAGAGCGACATCGACCTGATGTTCCTCTATCCCTCGGGTGTGAAACCCGAGGTGCTCAAGCCCCTCCAGGAGTTTCTCACGCAGGAGCTGCTCTACATCCTCTGGGACAGCGGGCTGAAGGTCGGCCACTCGACACGCACCATCGACGAGGTCTTCGCCGAGGCGCGCAAGGACATGCAGACCAAGACCGCCCTGCTCGAGTCGCGCCTGATCGCCGGCTCGCCCCAGGTCTTCGAGAACTTCCAGGCCGCCTACCGCGCCTACTACCAGAAGGACGACCCGCGCGGCTACATCGCCGCCCGCCTCAAGGATCAGGCCGAGCGCCGCAGCAAGAACGGCGGCACCGTCTTCCTCCAGGAGCCCAACATCAAGAACGGCGTCGGCGGCCTGCGCGACTTCCAGAACACCCTCTGGATGGCGCGCGTGAAGCTCGGCCTCCAGCGCATCGAGGAGCTCAAGGAGCAGAACTACATGCGCGAGGAGGAGCTGCGCGATTTCCAGCGCGGCTACGACTTCCTCCTGCGGGTGCGTCACGAACTCCACTACGTCACGAACCACCCCAACGATCTCCTCAACCTCGACAACCAGCCCCGCGTCGCCCTCGGGCTCGGCTACACCGCCGAGGACGTCGTTGAGCGCGTCGAGGCGTTCATGCAGGAGTACTACCGCCACGCCCAGGCGATCTACCGCATCTCCAAACTCGTCGAGGACCGCCTCGCCCTCTCCCTGGAGGACGCCCCCAGCCGGTTCTCGCTGCGCGCCCTCATCCGCTCCCGCCGCTCCGAGCGGCCGAAGTCCATCGACGGCTTCATCCTGCGCGGCAACCGCCTCTCCGCCGAGAAGAACTCCGTCTTCACCGACGACCCCGAGCGGCTAGTCCGCGTCTTCCGCCATTGCCAGCAGCTGGAGTGCACGCCCGACCTCGACCTCCAGTCGCTCATCCGCGCCTCCGCGCCGCTGTGCAACGAGACCGTCCGCCACGCCGCCGGCGCGATCGACAGCTTCAAGGCGATCCTGCAGGAGGCCGGCAACGTCTACCCCTCCCTCTCCTTCATGCACGAACTGGGCATTCTCGGCCGGTTCGTGCCCGAATTTGAGCAACTCAACTGCCTCGTGCAGCACGAGTTTTATCACCGCTACACCGCCGACATCCACACGCTCAACACGATCAAGGAGCTGGATGTCATCTACGCCGGCGAAAGCGACCAGGCGAAGCGCTACCGCGAGGTCCTCCACCAGTGCGAGGACCCCACCCTCCTCTATCTCATTCTGCTCCTGCACGATATCGGCAAGGGCACCGGCATCCAGGGCCACGCCGAGTCCGGCGTCCACCTCTCCCGCCCCATCCTCGAGCGCTTCGGCATCGACGCCAAGGACTCCGAGCTCGTCGCCTTCGTCATCCGCCACCATCTCGCGATGGCACGGTTCTGGCAGAAGCACGATCTCGATGACCCTGCGACCATCGCGCTCTTCGCGGAGATGATGGGCGACCTTGAGAAGCTCCGCTTCCTCTTCGTCCACACCTACTGCGACGCCCGCGGCACGTCCACGGAACTCTGGAACAGCTACAAGAACACGCTCCACACCGCCCTCTTCAACCGCACCGCCGAGCGCCTCACCCTCGGCAACGCCGCCGCCGACCAACGCAACGCCGACCGCAAAGCCATGCTCCTCCGCGACCTCATCGCCCAGACCGTCCCCGGCGTCAGCGCCGACGAGATCACCGCGCATTTCAACCTCCTGCCCGAGCGCTACTTCGTCCAGGCCTCCCCGGAGCTGATCGCGCTCCACATCGGCATGGTCAACCGCCTGCTCACCACGATCAACGCCGCCGACTCCGTCGGCACCCTGCGCCCGGTCGTCGAGTGGAAGAACGACCTCAACCGCTCCTACACCCTCGTCAATGTCGTCACCTGGGACCGCGCCGGCCTGTTCTACCGCCTCGCCGGGGCGCTCAGCGTCGCCGGCCTGAACATCCTCAGCGCCAAGGTCATCTCCCGCGCCGACCATATCGCCATCGACACCTTCCGCGTGATCGAGCCGGGCCACGGCCCCGTCCAGAACCAGGCGGCCATCGACCTCTTCCTCAAGAACGTCGAGGCCTCCCTCGTCCAGAACAAGGACCTCCTGCCCGACATCGTCGCCCAGGCCCGCAGGGTCCGCGTCAGCCGCCTCTCCCAGGAGGAGCGGTCGCTGCACGGCAACGTCCCGCCGGTGGTCGAGGTCTACCACGAGCTCGAGCTCAAACGCACGATCATCGAGATCCAGGCGCAGGACCAGATCGGCCTGCTCTACCGCATCGCGCGAGTGATCTTCGAGCACGGCTTCGACATCACCTTCGCCCGCATCGGCACCGAGCGCGGCGTGGCCATCGACACCTTCTACGTCGAGAGCACCGACAAGCGTCCCATCGAGGACAACGACCGGCTCCGCGCCCTGCGCGATGCCATCGCCACGGTCATCGTCCCGGTCGAGGAAGTCCTCGTCGCCAAAGCCTCCTGACGAAGGGTCAGTACCCTCCTGCGAACGCACCACGTTGCGGCGCCGGAAGCCCGGGCCGCAGCCACCTCGCCTCGATCCGCCCCGTATCCGGGGTGGCCCACGCACCGCCGGAAGCCCTGGGCCGCGCCGCCGGGCTCACCACGCTCGAACGCAACTCCGGTCTCGAACCGGCGGCTTCCGCCGCCGCCGGATCACGGCTGGCCGGGGCCGGTCCCGCCCTCGCCCTGCTGCGCGATCCGCGCCACCGCACGATCCCAGGACGCCTCGTTGGTCACGCGTTCCTGCGGATCGAGCAGACGGTACGTCAACCCGAGCTCGGTGCAGCGTTTGGTGATCGCAAACAGAACCTGGTTGGTGCCCCAGTTCACCTCGTGCAACAGCCCCGAGGGCCAGCGGCGCAGCCCGAGCAGATAGAAATCCCCGTCGGTCGCCGGCCCGAGCACCACGTCGTGGTCGAGCAACGCCTTCGCCGCCGTCACGATCGCCTCCAGGCCGCAGTACGGACAGTCGGGCCGCAGCAGGATCACCATGCCATCGTGGCGCGCCGTCGCCTCCGCCGCCACCTGCGCCAGCCGTTCGCCCCAGGGCGCCGTCAACTGGGCGTGGACGGTGATCGGCTTGGAGCTGAGCCAACGCCGCACCTCCGGCACGCGCTCGCCCGGGGCGACATGGACCTCCGTCGGCCACCCCTGCGGCGCATTCGCGAGTTGGAGCTCGGCCAGCAGCCGCACGATCCGGGCGGCGAACGCGTCGCCCATCCCCTGGCGCAGGCCCGCGGGCAGCCATTCCCCCTCGGGATAATCGAGCAGCAGCACCAATGCGGGAGGTTCCATGCGCGCCAGCGTGGGCGGCTGGTTGGCGGTTGACCACCGCGATCTCGCGGGAACAACCCCCGCATGGGCCCGCACGCGGACTTCGGCGAGGACCGGCTCCTGTTGGCCGGGGCGTCGACCCGGCTCCTTCGGTCGGCCACCTCAGCGCGGTGACCCGCAGGCGCCTTCGGTGTGCCCGCGCCGGCGAATCGCGATGAACACGGGCGACCCGCGCAGGCCCGCTCACCGTCTCCAGAAGAGGGCGGCCACGGCCACGACCAGCAAGCCCAGCCAGAGCAACGAGAAGAGGGCGCTGACCACCAGCGCGATCGTGAACCGCCGGCGCTGGCTCTCCCGGAGCGGCTCGTCGCGGCCGAGCGCATCAAGCACACAAAGCAGACCATACCAGCTCACCAGCGGGACCGGGACCAGCGGCCCGATGATGGCGCAACGGTAGGCGCGCTCCACGAGGCGCTCCCGTTCGTTCCAGTCCGACTGGTAGATCCCATCCGGCTTCGGCATCGCCGCCGGACCAGCCTCACGTTCTTCCTGGCGGACCGCCGCCTGCTGCTCCCGCAGCCGCTGCAACGCTTCCGCCGCCTCCCGACCGGGGACCTGCAGTTCGATGCGCACAAGCGGGTTTCCCGCCCCCAGGACCACCGTCTGCATCGCCTGATTGGCGACCTGGGCCGAAAATCCCTCGGAGCACAGGTACTCGCAGGCGATCTCACCCTCGATGGGATTGGGATAGGTCGCGATCGTAACCATGGAATCGGACATGCGGCCCACACTGCCCGCGGGGTCCGGTTGGTCGATTCGATTCGCCGGCATCCGCCCCCGGCTCAAATCCACACGATGGCGGCGACCTGCCGCCGGCTCCTGTGGGTCGGGGCTTCGAACCGGCTCCTCCGACGGGCCACCTCAGCGCGGTGGCCTGCAGCCGGCATCAACGTGCGACTGCTCCGGCCTTCGTGCGGTTCAGGGGCTCGGGACGGGGATAGGCTCCCGCACCTCGGCCCGGGCCCACTGGTCGCCGCGGCCGCCCGCCCGGATCACGTCTCCAGTCCGAAGACGGCCTTCACGTAGTTGTCGATCGTGTAGGGCTGGAGGTCCTCGGGCTGTTCGCCGAAACCGAGGAAATAGACCGGGAGCTTCAGCTGCCGGTAGATGCCGACGAGCGCGCCGCCGCGGGCGGTGCCGTCGAGCTTGGTGACGATCAGGCCGGTGAGCCCGAACGCGCGGTGGAATTCCTTGGCCTGTTCGATGGCGTTGGAGCCGTGGCTGCCGTCGATCACCAGCCAGCTGTGGTGCGGCGCGGCCGGATCGTGCTTCTGCAGGACGCGGCGGACCTTCGCCAGCTCGTCCATGAGGTTCGACTTCGTGTGGAGCCGACCGGCGGTGTCGAGCAGGACGTAGTCGCGGCCGCGCGATTTGGCGGCGGCCATGGCGTCGAAGGCAACGGCGGCGGAGTCGGCGCCGTGCTGGCTGGCGACGAGCTCGAGCTCGAGCCGGTCGCACCAGGTGCGGAGCTGCTCGTTGGCGGCGGCGCGGAAGGTGTCGCAGGCCCCCACGGTGACCGTGGCGGCGTCCTGCTTGAGCTTCCAGGCGAGCTTGGCGCAGGTGGTGGTCTTGCCGGAGCCGTTGACGCCAATCAGCGCGATGACGGTCGGGGTGCTGCCCACGGGCCCGAGGACGCCCTCGGAGCCGGCGAGCACGCGGCGCAAGACGGCGGCGCCGATGGCGGCGGCTTCCTGGCCATGGAGATTCTTGTCCTTCTTATACGCGGCGCGGATCTCCTCGAGGATCTCGCTGGTAGTCTCGACGCCGAAGTCGGCGCCATAGAGCGCCTCCTCGAGCTGGTCGAGGGTGGCGGCGTCGATCGGCTTCTGGCCGAACAACCCGCCGACGCTGGCGACGAGCTTCTGCGCCGTCTTGGTGAGACCGTCTTTGAACTTCTTGAATAGACCGAACATCGGGAAAGAGGGGCTGGAGGGAGACCCATTCGAAAAATCTGGAACTCAGGAAATCAGGAAACGGAGGAGTCCGGAGAGTTGGGATGCCATTCGCGGCCGATGCGACGGATTGTCAGCGGCATGCTCGCAAAGTTGAGGAGCAGGCCATCGTCGACGCCGACTGCTTTCATATAGGACCGACCGATGGCAAAGAAGATGTCATCGATGACGGCGACGGCCTTGAGTTCCACGACGAGCCTATCCTCGACGAGGAGGTCAAGGCGGTGCTCACCGACCGACTCGCCGCGATAGAGAATCGGGATCGTCTTCTGTCGCACGAAAGCAACGCCGCGGCGGGTCAGCTCAAGACATAGGGCACTCTCGTAAACCGACTCGATGAACCCCGGGCCGAGCGTCTTGTGCACCTCGATGGCGGCCTCGATCACCCGGCTGCTCAGGTCCTTGTTGCCGATCTGAGTCATCGAGGGGTTCCGGCTTCAGTTTCCTGATTTCCTGAGTTCCAGATGGATCGAGTTTGCGCCGCGTCACTCCTCGGCGGTCTTGCGGGCGTCGCGGCCGATCTGGTCCTTCAGGCGGTCGAGGATGCCGTTGATGAAGCGCTTGGCGTCGGCATTGGAGAACTGCTTGGAGAGGTTGATCGCCTCGTTGATCGAGACCACCGGCGGGATGTCCTTGCGGTGGAGCATCTCGAAGATGCCCACGCGTAGGATCGTCAGGTCGATCTTGGCGATGCGCTCGAAATCCCAGTTCTGGGCGAGGCCGCGGATGGGGCCGTCGATCTCGCCCATGTGCTCGATCGCGCCATGGATGAGCTCCGCGCCGAAGGCGAAGTGGTCGCGCGGCTGGTCCTGCTCGGCGAAGAAGAGCTCGAGGGCGTGCGCGAG
>JAEXPG010000191.1 GCA_023447015.1 Verrucomicrobiota bacterium | reverse complement strand
GGGGGGGCCGCGCCGCCCTCGAATGGGTCGAGCGCCGCGGCAAATGGTCGATGCTCGATGTGTTTCTCGTCTGCCTGATCCTCACGCTCACCTCGGGGCAGCTGCTCGTCGGCGCGGAACCGCTGGCGGGCATCCCGCTTTTCGTGGCGGCGATCATGCTGAGCATCGCCACCGGCAACATGCTCGCGGCGCGCGTGGAGCCGAACCCGCCGCCCGCCCCGCGCATCGGCGGCTGGTGGCTGCTGCGCGGCGGGCTCGTGCTCGCGGGGACGCTGACGCTGCCGTTCCTGCAGATCCACGACTGGCTGCTGGCGGACCGCTCCTACAGCATCGCGACCCTGGCGGCGACGCTGCTGCACACGCACGCGTGGGTGGCGGGCTCCGTGGCGGCGTTCTTCCTCGTGCTCGCCCCGGCGGGCACCTGGATCGCGGAGTTTCTGCTGTGGCGCCGGCAACGCCGCGGCGAACCCGCCGCACACGCCTTCCGGCGGCTGCTGGCGTGGCGGCGCTGGAGCATGCTCGACGTGTTCGGGCTGGCGCTGGCGGTGTTCCTCGTCGAGGGCGAGAAGCTCATGCGCACGGAAGTGCGCTGGGGCGCGCTGTTCCTCGTGGCGATGGTCGCGGTGCGCTGGGGCCTGGATGCCGTGCTGCTGCGCGAGGGCCATCCCCCGAAAGCGCGCGAAAGCCGTTGCTGATTCCCGGAAAGCGCCGCTGGAACCAGCTGAAGGCAACGACGCGAACGAAGGACCAAGAAGCTGGACCGGCCGGCGAAACCACAGCGCGCATTCGCGCCGGCCGCGCGCGGCGCGATCAACCCGCGCTCACTGCCGCGCCGCCTCCTCGGCGGCGATGCGCTTGATATGCTCCACGAAATCCGGGTCCTCGCCCTCGAGCAGCTCCGGCAGCAGCCCGCGAAAATCCCGCCGGCGACACCAGTACCTCATGTAGTCCTCCCAACTCATCCACAAGCGCTGCGTCTGCCGCTTCATGTGCTCCTCGTAGACGAGCAGGTACGCCCGTTCGAACAGCGAGATCAGCAGCTCGAACAGCACGCCACGCCGCTCGCGTTGCTCCTCCGATAGCACCACCTCCGTCGACTGCGGCCGCATCAGCCCGAGGTCGGCGTGCTGCAGGACGATCTTGAGAAACTCCGCGTACTCGTCGGACAGGCGTTGGTAGAGCTCCTCCTCCTCGTTCTGCCGCTCGCGCCGCTGCTCGTACAGGAACACCGCGATGGCGAACGGCAAGCCCACCACCGTGACGATGTAGGACATGGCTTCGAGCCATTCGAGGGAGGTCCAATCCATGCCCGCAACGATGCCCGCCCGCCTCCCCGAGTCGAGGCCCGCGTGCATCCCGCGCCCTCGTTTTCCCGTGCCACGCCCGACCGCCGCACCGCGGCCCCGCGGGAGGCGGAAAGTCATCGCGGCGCTTGGTCGGAAAACGCGCGGCGGAGCAGATACTCCTCGACGATCGGCACATCCGCCGGCGCCCAGTCGAGGGCCCGCAGCTCCGCCGGAGCGCACCACCGCAGCGCCACGTGTTCCGCCGCGTGCGGCTCCGCCCCGGCTTCGCACGACACCGCCAGGAACGGCGTGAGCGTGATCGCGAACTTCCCGTAGTCGTGCACGGCGTCGCGCAACCGCGCCCCGAGCACGATCCCGAGGTGCAGCTCCTCGCGGATCTCGCGCACCAGGGCCGCCTCGGCCGCCTCGCCGGGCTCCAGCTTCCCGCCCGGGAATTCCCATTTCAGCGCCTGCGATTTCCCCGGCGGACGCTGCGCGACCAGCACCCGCCCCTCGCGCTCGATCAGCGCACAGACGACGTGAAAATGCGGGACGGCGGCGGACATGGCGGTGGTTGTTGCAGATCGCCGCGGGATTTCAACCCGCGGACGGCGCCGCTCCGGCACGAAGGCCGGCTCACTGGAGACGGGCACGCATCTCCGCCGGCAGCAACTTGCGCGCGAGCGCGCGGAGCGACTCGTCCTCGATCGTGCTGCCGTAGGCCTTCGCGATCATCTGCAGCCGGAAAAGCGTCATCGTGGACAACTGCCGCAACCGCGCCTCGTCGATCGTGGCCAGACATTCGGCGACCCGCGGCTTCGCCAGCTCGGGCTGCCGGGCCTGCGCGAGCAGGATCGCCAGCGCCACGCGCCGGTCCCACGGCAGGTCGGCGTCCTCGCCACGGTCGAGGATCGGTCGCAGCTCGCCGAGAATCCGCGCAAGCTCCTCACGCTCCCCTCGCGAACCGGCCACGACACCGCGGGCGATGAGCGAATTCGGGTCCTCGGCAAACGCCTTGCCGAGCGCGAACGCCGCCATGCCCGCCTCCTCCGTCCGGCCCATCTCGACGAAATACTCCGCCATGCGCGCCAGCGCCGCCGCCTGGTCCTGCACGTCGGTGACCTCGAACACCGCGAGCGAACGCGT
Organism: Verrucomicrobiota bacterium; assembly: GCA_023447015.1. Taxonomy (GTDB): domain Bacteria; phylum Verrucomicrobiota; class Verrucomicrobiia; order Opitutales; family Opitutaceae; genus CAJCBL01. The sequence goes on along the minus strand of JAEXPG010000191.1, from coordinate 2,043 downwards.
GCCGGTCCCCTCGGACTGCGGCAGGATGTACGGCACCGGCCGCAGCCAGCGCGGCGGCAGCCAGTTCTTGAGCATCGTGATGAGCGTCTTCTCCGGCCGGTTGCTGCCCAGCCGGGCGTACTCCTCGAGCAACGGGTCCCACGAGGGCATCAGCACATGGGTGATCTCGCGCTTGCGCGCCAGCGCCTCGCCCTCGTCCGACGAGGTCGTGGAGCAGATGCGCACCGCGGCGTTGAAGCCTTCGCCGCTCGCCGGGTCCGGCGTGCCGAAGCCGCGGATCCCGCCGTAGAAATGCAGCGCGCTGGTCATCACCGGCGGCGCCAGGACGATCGCGCCGTTGCCGGACACCCGACCGACAAGCCAATGCGCGAGATCGCGATGGAGCAGCGCCTCGAACTCCGCATCGGAGACGGCGTCCCCCGCGTCGGGCCTGAGCTTGAGCACGCCGGGCACGAGCACCAGCGCCACCGCCGCCGACCAGAGCCAGCCGGCCGCACGCGAACGTTGCACCGCCCCCGCCGTGAGCGTCGCGAGCAGCGCCACCAGCGCCACGTCGAGCGCGCCCCAGAGCGAGAGGTGCCAACCGCCGAAGGCGAACAACACCAGCACGGGGCCGAGCGCCAGCGCCGCCGCGTCGCCGCCACCGCCCGCCCGGCGAGACCACACCAGCCAGCCGGCCGGGATCAGCAACGCCAAGGGCGGCAGCGCCGCGAGAATCTGCCACGCCGGCGCATCGAAGAGCCACGCGAGCAGCTCCGCCGCCGTACCGGTGCCCGGGAAAAGAGTCAGGCGCGCGGTATGCCCGACGGCCCCGAACGGTCCGTCGCCTTTTGTGAGCAGCAGGGCGACCGGCAGCGCGAGCACGGCCAGCGCCGCGGCACCGACCGCCAGCCACGAGCGCCCGCTGTCCGGCTTGCGCCCGTCGGCCAGCCACGCCGCACCGCGCTGGAGCAATTCGCCGGCGCCGAGCCAGGCGAACGCGTACAACGGATGATTCCCGTCGAGACGCCAGCCGCCGAGGTGCGCGGGGGCGAACTCCATGGCGTAGGCGAGCAGGCTCGCCGCCGCACCGGCCCAGGACCACGCCCGCCACGGCAGCTCCGCCACGCGGACAAAAGACGCGTCGGCCGCGGTCCGGCGCTGCCGCCACGCCGCCAGCAACCCGCCGGCGACACAGCCGAGCAGGAGCGGCGCAGCCGGTCCCACGTCGACCCAAAGTGCGGCCCCGCCGAAGACGCCCGCGAGCACGAACAACGCGCGCACACCGGCCGCCGCACGCGGCTTCACCACCGCCGCCACGAGCGGCAGCACCGCGCCGGCCAAAAGCGCCTGCGTGAGAACGCGGTCGCTGGCGAGCGGGGAGAGGAAGTTTCCGGCCAACGGAAACACCAGCGCGAGCGCCAAGGTGAGCAGGCTGGCGGCGAGGGGCCCGAAGAACCGGGCGGCGAAGAGCGCCGCCACCACCAGCAGCAGGATCTGCAGGGCGGGGCCGGCGAGGAGGGCCGCGCGTTCCACCGCGAGCCCGAGCGGACGGTCGTTGATCCGGCTGTCGGCCCACGCGAGGGCCCCGAGCCACCAGCGGAAAGGCGACGGTGTGTAGGTCGGCCGGCCCACGGGCGCGTTGTCGGAGTCGAGGTGGCGGATGCGCCACTCGCCGCGGGCGAGCATCTGCTGCGTTTGCGCGATAGCCTGCAGGCTTTCGTGGTTCAGCTCCGGCAGGACGACCTTGCGCAGGCCGCCCGCATAGCCGGTGGGCGAGGCCGCATCGACGGCGATCGCGTCGCCGCCAGCGAGATCGGACAGGCGCGCGGCGCGGGCGAGGTTCAGGTCCGCGACATGGCAGACCAAAGCGATCGTGCCGATCAGCACGACAATCCAGGCGTGGGCACAGAGGCGGGAAATCCAGTTCATTCCAGGCGCAGACGCGGGGCGAGAGGCGGCCCCGACGCAACCCCGCCGCCTCCGGCGGGGCAAGTCTTCTCTCGGCGGAGGTGCCCGCCCGTTCGGGTCACGGGCGGAGCCGCACCACCGGAGTTTTCAGGA
>JAEXPG010000188.1 GCA_023447015.1 Verrucomicrobiota bacterium | reverse complement strand
TTCCGGGTTCGCGCGCCGACCGCCTTCGGACGCCCGATAATGCGCAGAACACCCTCCCGGGCTGTCCGGCCCGCCTGCGCGGTTGACGTCGCCCGGCGCCCCCGGCTCGCTTTCGCCACCCCCTGTGCAAAACGTCCCCGCTCCCCTCGACCGCGCGCGCCGCAAGGCCTACCTGCGCCTGCTGCCACTGCTCTTCCTCAGCTACGTCGTCGCCTACGTCGACCGCACCAACGTCGCGATCGCCAAGCTCACGATGAGCCTCGATCTCCCGGCCTTCGACAACGCCGTGTTCGGCTTCGGCGCGGGCATCTTCTTCTGGGGCTACTTCCTGCTCGAGGTGCCCGGCACGGTGCTGGTCGAGCGCTGGAGCGCCCGCAAATGGATCTGCCGCATCATGGTGACCTGGGGCCTCGTCGCCGGGGCGACGGCGTTCGTGCGGACGCCGCACCAGTTCTACGCGATGCGTTTCCTCCTCGGGCTTGCCGAGGCCGGCTTCTTCCCCGGGGTGATCGTCTACCTCACCCACTGGTTCCCGCAACGCGACCGGGCCCGCGCCCTCGCCTACTTCTTCGTCGCCTCGCCCATCGCGCAGATCATCAGCCCGCGCCTCTCCTCCGGACTGCTCAAGATCGGCACCACCGAGGTGGTCGACGGCGTCACGATCACCCACCCGGCCTTCTGCGGCCTGCACGGCTGGCAGCTCGTCTACCTTCTTTGGGCGCTCCCGGCGGTCATCCTCGGCGTCGTCGTCCTGCGCGTCCTCGTCGACCGTCCCGCGCAGGCGCGCTGGCTCGACGCCGAGGAGAAGGCCGCGCTCGTCGGCGAACTCAAGCAGGAGCGTGCGGTGCATGCCGGCCGCCCGATGGGCCTGATCCATGGCCTGGCCAACCCGCGGATCCTGCTGCTCTGCGTCGCCTTCTTCGCCTGCGTCACCGCCAACTACGGGATCGAGTTCTTCCTGCCGACGATCCTCCGCGACTGGTACGGCCTCGATTTCAACCAGCTCGCCTGGCTCGTCGCCCTGCCCTCCTTCCTCGCCCTCGCCGGCCAGCTTTTCGTGGCCTGGAACTCCGACCGGCTCCAGGAGCGCCGCTGGCATGTGCTGGTGCCGATGATCCTCGCGGCCGTGGCGCTCGGCCTCGCGCCGCTCACCCGGGGCAACCTCGCCCTCACCGTGCTCTGCTTCGTCGTCGCCGCCGCCGGACTGAAGGCCTACCTGCCGGCCTTCTGGGCGCTGCCGAACCTCCTCCTCACGGCCACCGCCGCCGCGGGCAGCATCGGCCTGATCAACTCGATCGGAAACCTCGGCGGTTTCCTCGGGCCGAACATCCTCGGCCGCGTCCACAGCGCCACGCACTCCTTCGTCATTGGACTGTACTGCCTCGGCGCCTCGATCCTCGTCGCCGTCACCCTGATCGCCGTCATCCGGCTCCGCCCCCCGACACCACCAGCGGGCGAACCCGGCAAGTAGCGCCGTTTCGCAAAGCGGGGGAGGAGTGCAGGAGGGCGCCGCCGCCGGACTCCGCCGAAGCCCGTCCGAGCCGGCCGCGCAGCTTCCCCCAGGATTCCCCCGGACAGAGCGCAATCGGAACCGACAAAAGGCCGACGCAGCAGGCGAAATCTGGACGGTTTGGAGGCCTGCTCGCTGGACAAGCGCCTGCACCCGGCCGAGCGCACGGAGAACCGCCGCTCGGCGAACTCCGCCCCCGGTGTCCGGGCTCCTTTGTTTCCTCCGTCCGCTTCTGTCATGTGCGGAACGCAGGATCCGAACCGATGGCTTTGGCCGGTCCCCGCACACCAGTCGCGGACGACGTCGCCCAAAACGAAGCCCGCCAACCGGAGGGCCGGTGGCGGGCTGATGAGCTTCCGCGAACAACGGGAACGCTCGAACTCAGAGGTCGCGGAAGAAACTGTCGGGATTGTCGGCCTTGCCCGCTTTGACGGCGGCCTTGGCCGCGGGCTTCGCCACGGCGGTCGGGGACTTCGTCGCGGCACGTGGAGCGGGAGCCTTCGGGGTCGCCGCATGCGGGACCGGATGGGGCGTCGGGTGCTCCGGATGCGGGGCGGTCTTGGGCGGATGCGCCGCGGGGGCAGTCCGGGCGGGCAGAGCCTGGTGGGCGGCGGCGGCCTCGGCATCGGTGTGGACCATGCGGTTGAGCTCGTCGACGGCCTCGCGGAGCCGGTCGGCCTGCGACTGGAGCTCGGCGGAGGAACTGGCGGTCTCCTCGGCGCTGGCGGAGTTGGCCTGGGTGATCTGGTCGATCCGCGCGATCTCGGCGTTGATCGTCTCGATGCCCTGGCTCTGCTGCTTGGCGGCGTCGGCGATCTCCTGGATCATGGTGTCCAGCTTGCGGGCACGCTGGGTGATCTCGTTGAAGTTGTTGCCGACGCGCTCGCTCAGGCGGATGCCGTGCTCGCTGCGCTGGTTGGAATTCTCGATCTTCGCGGCGGTCTCGCGGGCGGCCTCCGCGCTGCGGTGCGCGAGATTGCGCACCTCCTCGGCGACGACCGCGAAACCGGCACCGGCTTCGCCGGCCCGGGCGGCTTCGACCGCGGCGTTGAGGGCGAGGATGTTGGTCTGGAAGGCAATCTCGTCGATGGTCTTGATGATCTTCGTGATCTCGCCGCCGGCGGACTTGATGGAATCCATCGCGTCCTTCATCGCCTTCATGTCGTCGGATCCGAGATCGGCGGCCTTGCGGGTCTCGCCGGCCATCTGGCGGGCGCTCTCGGTGTGCTCGGCCGTGCGCTTGATCATGCTGCCCATCTCCACGAGCGAAGAGCTGGTCTCCTCCAGCGAGGCGGCCTGTTGGCAGGAGCCGTCGGCCATGGCCTGGCTGGCCGAGCTGACCTGCCGCGACGCGGCGGCCGTGCGATCGCTGCCCTCCTTGAGGACGGCGGCCACATGGGCGATCGGGCGGGTGACGCTGCGCACGATGAAGTAGCCGGCGACCACGCCGAACACGATGCCGAAGAGGCTCAGGCCCAGCACCAGCGTCTCGTTGCGCCGCTGGGCGGTGCCGGTGGTCGTCTGGATGGTCTGCCGCCGCTCGGCGAGCATCTGGTTGAGGCGCATGATCCGCGCGCTGAAGTCGTTGGCCACGCTCTTCATCTCCTTCTCGTAGAGCACACGGCTCCGGGCGACGCCCTCGCTGACGCGGCCCAGTCCCTGCAACACGCCGCTCGCCTCGGTGATCGCGGCCTTGAGCGCATTGCGGCGCTCCGGGTCCTTGAAGGTGGCATCGAACTCCTCCATCTCGGCGATCTCCTTGTCGATCGCCTTGGCCCCGTCGACGAGCTTGTTGAGCGACTGGGTGGCCGCCGCGGCCTGGGCGGGATCCGAAGTGAGGAGGAACTGGTTCACCCGCATCAGGCCCTCGAAGAAATTCTGCAGGCTGGAGGAGGCCTTGAACGAGGCGCTCATGTCGCCGCTGTCGCGGGCCTTCACGAGGACGAGCTGGAGCGACTTCTGGATGGTCTCGGCCGCCGGCCGCATCGCGCTCTCGAACTGGTCGCGTTCACCGCGCAGCGTCACCATCTCCTGGAACTGTTTCTCGCACCTGGCGAACAGCTGCTGGGATTCCGCCAGAATCGCCTTCGCCTCGGAGTCGACATCCCGGCCGTCCATGGCGGCGAAGTGACTGCGCATCTGGCGCGCCTGATCCGCGAAGGCGGCGGAATCCTCCTTCGCCCCGCTCACCTGGAACGCGCTCACCGCGCGCAGCAGGTCCTTCATCGTGAGGTCGAGGTCCATGGCCTTGGACGCGAGTTCGGCGCCGTCGGCGGTCTGCTTGATGGCCTGCCCCGAGCGGCCCAGGGCGAAGTACGCGGTCGTCGCCACCAGCACCAACAGGACGAGTACGGCGCCCAGGCCGGCGGACATCCGCCGCCCAACGGTGAAATGGGAACTATTCATGATGAGGCGTTCGTATCGGTTCTGTGGGTTAGTTGATCGAAAACTTCACGGGGATGACCACCTGCACCTGCACGGGTTTCCCGTCCTTCTTCGCCGGCTCGAACCTCCATTTGCTCACGGCGTCGATCGCGGGCTGCTCGAACTCGGGGCGGGTGCTCTTCTTGACCACGGGATTCAGCACGTTGCCCTTCTCGTCGACGGTGATCGACATGGTGACCATGCCGCTGACGCCCTCGCGCTTGAGCTCCATGGGATACACCGGGGGCACGGTCTTGGTCGGCATGGGCGGTTCGTCGAACTTGCTCTCC
>JAEXPG010000182.1 GCA_023447015.1 Verrucomicrobiota bacterium | reverse complement strand
CTCGGCGAAAACCCCGAGCTGCTCCTCAAGAAGCTCACCGGCGGCGGCAAGGGCGACGGCAAGCCGTAAGGCCCGACGCCGCGGCTCGCTCCAGTCTTCGTTTCCCGCAACGGCGGACCTCCCAAGGTCCGCCGTTTCTTTTTCTCCGCCCGGCGGCCGGAGCGAAACCGCCGTCCCCGCCACTCCTGCCGGCGGCAATCGATCCCACGCGCCGCCACCGGCAACTGCACCGCGTCACCGCTCCCGCCTCCCGGATTTCCCGCATCTTGCTTGGCGTATGCGACAAAACCGATCCCCGGGATAACCTTACGGCAGCCAACTGATCCTGCCATGATCAGACCGATCACGCCCTGCCCCGCTCCGGGCCGTGAGCCTGCCGCCCTCTTCGATCGGCGGCGATGGGACACCGGCGCGGAGGGACGGAGGCAAAGCCCGGACACCCCCACCGCGACCACGCCCGCCACAGGATCCGTTTCCGACCCGCGGCATCCGTCCGCACCACGCCCCTTCGCCCAATGAAAACCCATCGCCAGCCGCCCCCGGGGCTGCTCGCGGTAACGCCGCCCGCTCGTACCCCACACCTCGCCCTCGCAGCCCTGTTCTGCGCCGTGGCGCTCGCCTCCTGCACAAAACAATCCGGCCCCGCCACACCGCCCGCACCGGAGGTGGCGACGATCACCGTCACTCCGCAATCGCTGGTGCTGACCACCGAGCTGCCCGGACGGACCGCACCCTACCGCATCGCGGAGATCCGCCCCCAGGTGAGCGGCCTCATCCAGAAACGCCTCTTCACCGAGGGCGCTGAAGTCGTCGCCGGCCAGGAGCTCTACCAGATCGACCCCGCCCAACTCCGGGCGGCCTACGACAGCGCGCTCGCCTCGCTCGGGCGCGCGGAGGCCAGTCTGCCGGCGGCGCGCGCCCGCGCCGAGCGCTTCGCCGGGCTGGTCGCCGACAAGGCGGTCAGCCAGCAGGGCAACGACGATGCCGCCTCCGCCCTCCGCCAGGTCGAGGCGGATGTGCAGTACTGGAAGGCGATGGCCGAGGCGGCCCGACTCAACCTAGCCTACACCGGCATCACCTCCCCGATCCCCGGCCGTATCGGGAAATCAACCGTGACCGACGGCGCGATCGTGACCGCGTACCAGCCGGTCGCGCTCGCGACGGTCCAGCAGCTCGACCCCATCTACGTCGATGTGCCCCAATCCACGGCCGAACTCCTGCGGCTCGAACGCCGCCTCGCCGGCGGTCACCTCGCCCGCGATGGCTCCGCGCAGAACGTGGTCCGGTTGTTCGAGGAGGACGGCGCCCCCTATCCCCACGAGGGCACGCTCCAGTTCCGCGACGTCTCGGTCGACCAGTCCACCGGCGCCGTCACCCTGCGGATGGTCTTCCCCAACCCCGACGGTATCCTGCTTCCGGGCATGTTCGTGCGCACGGTGATCAAGGAAGGCGTGCGGAAAGACGCCATCCTCGTGCCCCAGCAGAGCGTGACCCGCGATCCGCGCGGCAATCCGCAGGTGATGATCGTCGATGACCACGGCACCGCGCAGCGTCGGGCGGTCGAGATCGACCGCGCCATCGGCAACCAGTGGCTCGTCACCGCCGGGCTGACGGCCGGCGACCGTCTGATTGTCGAGGGGCTCCAGCGCGTGCGGCCGGGCACGCCGGTCAACGCCGTGCCGGCCAACGGCGCCGGGCGGAGCGCCCCGCCGGCCGCCCTCCCCGTACCGCAACCGAACTGACCGAGGCTCGCCATGCTCTCGCGCTTCTTCCTGCAACGGCCGGTCTTCGCCTGGGTCATCGCCATCGCGATGATGACGCTCGGGCTGCTCGCGATCCACCATCTCTCCGTCTCCCAGTATCCTCCGATCGCCCCGCCCTCCATCGCGATCGACTCCTTCTACCCCGGCGCCTCGGCCGAGACGGTCGAGAACAGCGTGACCCAGATGATCGAGCAGAAGATGACCGGGTTCGACGACATGCTCTACATCGCGGGGACGAGTGACTCGTCCGGCGGCAGCCGCATCGAGCTGACCTTCAAGCCCGGCACCGACCCCGACCTCGCCTGGGCCAAGGTGCAGAACAAGCTCCAGCTCGCGATGTCCAGCCTCCCGGGCACGGTGCAGTCCTCGGGCGTCACCGTCAGCAAATCCACCCGGAACTACCTGCTCATCATCGGCCTGATCTCCGAGGGCGGCAGCATGGATCGCGCGGACCTGCAGGACTACACGGTGTCCAACCTCGAGAAGGTGCTCGCCCGCGTGCCGGGCGTCGGCGAGGTCCAGACCTTCGGCTCGGGCTACGCGATGCGGGTCTGGCTCGATCCCGACCGGCTCACCGAGTACGGCCTGACCATCGCGGACGTGGTCGCGGCGTTGCGCACCTACAACGTGGAGATTTCCGCCGGCCAGCTCGGCGGCGCCCCCGCCGTCGCGGGTCAGCGGCTCAACGTCTCCATCGTCGTCCAGAACCTCCTGCAGACGCCGGCCGAGTTCGCCGCGATCCCGCTGCGCACCAGCCCCGACGGCTCGGTCGTGCGGATCCGCGATGTCGGCCGGACCGAGCTCGGCACGGAGATCTACGACATCGATGTATTGTACAACGGGATGCCGGCCTCGGGCCTGGCCATCCGGCAGGCGCCCGGGGCCAACGCGCTGGAGACCGCCGACGCCGTCAAGGCGAAGCTCGCCGAGATGAGCCGCTTCTTCCCGCCGAGCCTGCGGGTCATCTTCCCGTACGACACCACGCCGTTCGTGAAGGTGGCGATCAACGAGGTGGTGAAGACGCTCATCGAGGCGGTCTTCCTCGTCTTCCTGGTCATGTGGCTGTTCATGGGCAACCTCCGCGCCACGCTGGTCCCGACCATCGCCGTGCCGGTCGTGCTCCTCGGCACCTTCGCCGTGCTCGGGCTCTTCGGCTACTCCATCAACATGCTGACCATGTTCGCCATGGTCCTCGCAATCGGCCTGCTCGTCGACGACGCCATTGTCGTGGTCGAGAACGTCGAGCGCATCATGACCGAGGAGGGACTGCCCCCGCTGGCGGCGACTGCGAAGTCGATGGACCAGATCACGCCCGCGCTGATCGGCATCGGCCTGGTGCTCGCGGCGGTCTTCGGCCCGATGGCGTTCTTCGGCGGCTCCACCGGCGTCATCTACCGCCAGTTCTCCGTGACGATCGCCGCGGCGATGCTGCTCTCGGTCGTCGTGGCCTTGATCCTCACGCCGGTGCTGTGCGCCGCGATGCTCCGCCCGGTCACCAAGGGCCACGAGGCCGCCGAGGGGGCGGTCTGGTTCCTGCGTCCCTTCTTCCTCTGGTTCGACCGCAGCTTCTTCCGCCTGCGCGACGCCTACGTCGGCCTCGTCGGTCGCGTGCTCGGCCGGCGGATGCGCTATCTCGCGGTGTTCGTCGCGATCGTGGCGGGCCTCGGGTTCCTTTTCCAGCGGATGCCGACCAGCTACCTGCCCGACGAGGACCAGGGCATCCTCCTGTGCCAGATCCTCATGCCCACCGGCGCCACGCTGGAGCAGACGCGCGCCGCGGCCGATGCGCTCCAGCGCCACTTCCAGGACCACGAAAAGGAGGCGGTGGAGTCGTGCCTGATGATCGTCGGCATGGGCTTCTCCGGTCGCGCCCAGAACAACGGCATGGTCTTCGCCAAACTCCGGGACTGGGACGCGCGCCGGCGGCCCGACCTCCGCGCCAAGGCGGTCGCCGGGCGGGTCATGATGGCCTTCGCACGCCAGCGCGACGGCATGGTCTTCGCCTTCGCACCGCCGGCCGTGCCCGAGCTCGGCAACGCCCAGGGCGTCGACTTCCAGCTGCTCGACCGCGGCGGCCTCGGGCACGACGCGTTGATCGCCGCGCGCAACCAGCTCCTGGGCATGGCGGCGAAGGACCCGCGGCTGGCCAGCGTCCGGCCCAACGGCATGGAGGACACCGCGCAGTTCCGCATCGACGTCGACTGGGACAAGGCCGGTGTGCTCGGCCTGCCGCTCGCCTCGATCCACAGTTCGCTCTCGGCCGCGCTCGGCAGCACCTACGTCAACAACTTCGTCCAGGGCGGCCGCGTGAAACGGGTCTTTGTCCAGGCCGACGCCCCCTTCCGCCGCCTGCCGTCCGATCTCGAGCGGATCCATGTGCGCAACAACGCCGGCCGGATGGTGCCGTTCGCCTCGTTCGCCTCCACCCGCTGGGCGAGCGGCTCGCCCCGCCTCGAGCGTTTCAACGGATTCCCCTCCCTCAACATCTGGGCGGAGCCCGCCCGCGGCCGCAGCTCGGGCGAGGCCATGCAGGCGCTGGAGGACATCGTCGCCACGCTCCCGCAGGGCTTCGGCGCCGACTGGACCGGCCTCTCCTACCAGGAGCGCCAAGCCTCGTCGCAGACCGGGCTGCTCTACGGCTTTTCCGTCTTCGTGATCTTCCTCTGCATGGCCGCCCTCTACGAGAGCTGGCCCATCCCGATTTCGATCCTGCTCGCGCTGCCGCTCGGCGCGCTGGGCGGCGTCATCGCCTCGTCGGCCCGCGGCCTGTCCAACGACGTCTATTTCCAGATCGGCCTGCTGACCACGCTCGGGCTCACCACCAAGAACGCCATCCTCATCGTGCAGTTCGCCAAGGCGCGCGTGGCGGAGGGCATGGGCCTGATCGCGGCGACCCTCGAGGCCTCCCGCCTCCGCTTCCGCCCGATCGTCATGACCTCCCTCGCCTTCGGCTTCGGCGTGCTTCCGCTGGCGATGGCCGGCGGAGCCGGCGCCGGCGCGATGACCGCGATCGGCACCTCCGTCCTCGGCGGCATGGTCACCGGCACGGCGCTCGTCGTCGTCTTCGCGCCGCTCTTCTACGTGCTGATCGAAACAACGCTCGGCCGCCGCAGACCGCCGCCACCGGCCGGTACGCCACCGCCACCCCGTCCCGCCTCCGCAACATGAACCGCCGCTCCCAGCTCCTTCTCGGCGGCGTCGCCCTCGCTCTCGCCGGCTGCGCCCTGACGCCGGAATACACCCCGCCGGCCCCCCC
>JAEXPG010000157.1 GCA_023447015.1 Verrucomicrobiota bacterium | reverse complement strand
GTCGCGGCCCCGGCGCCGGCCGCGAAGTAACGAGGAGAATGCGGCCCGCCGTGCCCGCCGCAGCGGGCCGGGACCCTCCGCCGGCGAGAGCGGGTATCGCGCCGGTGGGACGGCGCGGGGTTGGCGTTTTCCGCGGCGGAAAATACTGTTGTGGGCCGGATCCGCCGCGGAAAGCATTCCGGCCCGCTCCATGACCGCGCGCCGCCCCACGATCGCCCAAGCCTGGCTCGAGACCCCGGATTCGGGCGTGATCGAGCTGACCCGCGACTGGTTCGGCAAGACGCCGCCGCCGGTCTTCCTCGGGGCGCCGCTGCGGCCGTTCCGCGTGCTGCGGCCCGTGCCGGGCGTGTTCTACGCCGAGGAGAGCGGGTATTTCGTGAGCGGTGGCCGCGAGTTGTGGTTCCTGCTGGAGCCGGAGCGGTTCCCGTGGCTGGACCCGAAGAAGGTCCAGATCTACGTGGCCGGCGACTTCAACGGCTGGGGCCAGGCGGTCGGCCGCGCCGAGTGGCAGCTCAAGCTCGAGGATTTCGGCGGACAGCTGGTCTTCGTGCTGCGCAAGCCCGCGGACGTCTTCCTCGCCGCCGGGCGGCAGCGCTTCAAGTTCGTCACCGCCGAGCAGCATTGGCTCGACGTCCCGGCCGTGGCGCCCAACGCCCTGCGCGACGAGCAGGGGAATCTCAACTACACGATCGATCCCGATCGCACCGGACAGCACCGGTTCTTCTTCGAGACGGCCGTGCCGCTGGAGCTGTCGGAGAACCTCGTCGTGGTCTGGAGCGATGCGGCCGGCGAGCAGAAGGTCCCGCTGCGGCCCGACGGCTTCTTCTTCAAGATCCGCTCGGACGTCCGTCTCGGCGCCCATGTCGACGGCGACGAGACCGTGTTCCGGCTCTTCGCGCCGCGGGCGCGCCGGGTGAGGCTGAAGCTGCTGGCGCGGCTCGAGCGCCCGGAGGACGCCACGTTCTTCCCCCTCGAGGCGGGCGCCGACGGTGTCTGGGAGCTGCGCCTGGATCGCGAGCTGCACGGCTGGTACTACTGGTTCGTCGTCGAGGGACCGGCCAACTCCTTCGGGCATTTCGACCGGCAGTTCCCGGTCCTCGACCCGTATGCGAAGGCGGCGGTTGGACGATTGGGCCCCGGCATCGTGCTGGCGGATGCGACGTTCACCCGGCCGGAGCCGTTCCGCACCCCGCAGTGGCAGGACCTGGTGATCGCCGAGGCCCACGTGCGCGACCTGGTCGCGCAGGCGCCGCTCGCGTTGGGCCCGAAGGAGCGGCTCGGCTTCGCCGGCCTGGCGAAGTGGGTGGAGCAGCCCGATTTCTACCTGAAGCGGCTGGGCGTGAACTGCGTCGAGCTCCAGCCGGTGCAGGAGTTCGACAACCGCACGAGCGAGGAATACCACTGGGGCTACATGCCGGTGAACTGGTTCTCGCCGGCGAGCGCCTACGCCTCGGACCCCGGCCGCGCTTCGCAGGTGGCGGAATTCCGCGAGCTGGTGGCCAGCTTCCACCGGCAGGGCATGGCGGTGGTCCTTGATGTCGTCTACAACCACCAGGGCGAGCCCTCGCACCTGATGTTCGTCGACAAACACTACTATTTCGACGACGGCGGCGACGGTTCGCTGACGAACTGGAGCGGCTGCGGCAACGACTACCGGGCGTCGTCCGAGATGGCGTTGCGGCTCATCATCGACAGCTGTGTGCACCTGATCCGCGCCTACGGCGTCGACGGCTTCCGTTTCGATCTGGCTGAGCTGATCGGGCTGGAGCCGTTGAAGCGCATCGAGGTCGCGCTGAAGAAGGTGAAGTCGGACGTGATCCTAATCGCGGAGCCATGGAGCTTCCGCGGCCATCTTGCCGGGGCGTTGGCCGACACCGGCTGGGCCTCGTGGAACGACGGCTACCGGAAGTTCCTCCCGGCCTATGTCCGCGGCGAGGGTTCGCGCGACGGATTCGAGTATTTCCTCAAGGGATCGCCGTGGTACTTTGCCAAGTGGCCGGCGCAGACCGTCAACTACACCGAGTCGCACGACGACCGGACTTGGCTCGATGTCATCACCGAGCACACCGACGGCAACGGCTACACGCCCACCGCCAACGACCGCCGGCGCACCCACCTGATGGGCGCGGTCCTGTTGAGCTCGGTCGGCATCCCGATGCTTGCGGCCGGGCAGGATTTCCTGCGGTCGAAGCACGGGGTGACCAACACCTACCAGCGCGGCGACCTCAACGCGCTGGAGTACCGCCGCATCTTCCGCTTCCCCACGACGCACCGCTATTTCGCCGACTGGATCCGCTTCCGCCAGTCGGAGCGCGGCCGGCTCCTGCGGCAGTTCAGCCGGCCCAGCGAGGGCTTCTTCCAGTTCCGTTTCGCGGCGGAGGGCACCGCGGCGGCCGTCGTGTACAATGCCGACCAGTCCCAGGGCCGCACGCGCCTCCTGCTCGCCTTCAACCCGCACACGCACGAGGTGACCATCCCGTTGCCCGGGCTGCCGCGCGGCCCGTGGCGGCAGCTTGCGGACTGCGAACACTTCTTCGTTCGCAACGAGGCCGAGCCGGCGTTGCCGCTCGACGGCGAACTCTACCTGCCTCCGCTCGGCTGCGGCTTGTGGATCGCAGAGTAGGGCGGGCCTTCGCCGTGGTGCGCGGGTAGGCGGCCTGCCGTGTGATTTAGCGGGCAGTCCGCACGTATTGGCCTGTTTCGCGCATTTCTTGGTCAGCCTATCATCCCACTTGCCAAGAGGGGCGTCGTACGGTGTCCTGCCCGGCTCCGGTGCGTGTGCGCCACGGCGATCATCGCCGCTGCGGACCCGTACCGCTTCCACTTCCTTCCAGTAAACTAACCTCCACGGAGTAATACAATGGCAGTCAAAGTTGCTATCAATGGTTTCGGCCGCATCGGCCGCCTCGTGTTCCGCGCGCTCGTCGAGCAGGGTCTGCTCGGTACGACCTTCGACGTCGTCGCCGTTGGCGACATCGTCCCGGCCGACAATCTGGCCTACCTGCTCAAGTACGATTCCACGCAGGGCAAGTTCAACGGCACCGTCGCTTCCAAGAAGTCGGCCGCCGACAAGGCCGAGGACGACGTCCTCGTGGTCAACGGCAAGGACATCCTCGTCGTCAGCGCCAAGTCCCCGGCCGAGCTGCCGTGGGCGAAGCTCGGTGTCCAGGTCGTCATCGAGTCGACCGGTCTCTTCACCGACGCCGAGAAGGCCAAGGGCCCCATCGCCGCGGGCGCCAAGAAGGTCATCATCTCCGCTCCGGCCAAGGGTGAGGACATCACCGTGGTGCTCGGCGTGAACGACGACAAGATCGACTACGCCACCCACAACATCATCTCGAACGCCTCCTGCACGACGAACTGCCTGGCCCCGATCGTCCACGTGCTCCTCAAGGAAGGTTTCGGCATCTCCGAAGGTCTCATGACCACGGTGCACGCCTACACCGCCACCCAGAAGACCGTCGACGGCCCGTCCAAGAAGGACTGGAAGGGTGGCCGTACCGCCGCCCAGAACATCATCCCGTCCTCGACCGGCGCCGCCAAGGCCGTCGCGCTCGTTTGCCCCGAAGTCAAGGGCAAGCTCACGGGCATG
>JAEXPG010000148.1 GCA_023447015.1 Verrucomicrobiota bacterium | reverse complement strand
GCCTGCTCGTGCTCGTGGCTGCGGCGCTGCGTGAGGTACGGCGCGAGGAGGGGTAGGGCGAGCGAGGCGAGCGGGACGGCGCGGGCCATGGCGCCGACAATCGGTGGCGACAGGGGAGTTTGCGACGGCGTTTTGCGCCCGACGCAGGGGCGGAGGGCGGGGCTTGCGCGGGGCGCGGTCGGCGGTTTGCTCGGGCTCCATGGCCCATCCCCCCTTCGCCCGGCAGCTCACGGTGCGTGCGATTGTCGCCGGCATGCTGCTCGGCGGGTTCATGAGCCTGTCGAACCTCTATGTTGCGTTGAAGACGGGCTGGAGCATCGGCGTGTCGCTCACGGCGGGAATCCTCGCGTTCGCGCTCTTCGCGGTGCTGCGGCGGTCGCGGCTGGTGCGCACGCCGTTCGGCATGCTGGAGAACAACGCCATGCAGTCGGTCGCCAGCGCCGCCGGCTACATGACGGGCGGCGGCACGGTGGCGGCGATTCCGGCGCTGATGATGATCACCGGCCAGGCGCTCGGCGGCTGGCAGATGTTCGGTTGGATCTCCGCGATCGCGCTGCTCGGGGTGGTGATGGCGATCCCGATGAAGCAGCAGATGATCAACGTGGAGCAGCTGCGTTTCCCCACCGGCGTCGCGGCGGCGGAGACGTTGCGGGCGCTCCACGGCGACGGTGCGCAGGGCGGGGAGAAGGCGCGTTGGCTCGGGCTGGGCGCGGCCGCGGGCGCGCTGGTGGCGCTGGTCCGCGACGCGGCGTGGCTGCCGTGGCGACTGGCGGAGAAGTTCCCGTTGCCGTTCCTCTCGTCCGCGACGCTGCACGGGCGGCCGCTGGCCGACTACACGCTCTCCTGCGAGAGCAGCCTGATCATGGTCGGGGCGGGCGCGATCATGGGCTGGCGGGCGGCGTGGAGCCTGCTGCTCGGCGCCGCGGTGTGCTATGCCGGACTTGCCCCGTGGTTGTACGGCGCGGGGATCATCGACCCGCGGCTTGGCTACAAGCACATCGTCGCCTGGAGCGTGTGGCTGGGTTCGGCGATGCTGCTCACCAGCGGGCTGCTCTCCTTCGCGTTCCAATGGCGCACGGTGGTGCGGGCCGTGCGCAGCGTCGGCGCGGCCTTTGGCGGTGCGGCGGCCGACGGGGCGGATCCCGCCGAGGTGCCGATCACCTGGTTTTTCGCCGGCGTGGCCTTGGTGGGGCCGGTGGTGGTGTGGCTGGAGTGGTTTCTGTTCGGCATCGCGTGGTGGATGGGCGCGCTGTCGGTCGTGCTCGGGTTCTTCATCGCCATCGTGGCCGCGCGGGTGACCGGCGAGACCGACACCACGCCGACCGGGGCGCTCGGCAAGATCACGCAGGTCACCTACGGCGTGCTCGATCCGGGCAACGCCACGACGAATCTGATGACCGCCAACGTGACCGGCGGCATCGGCCTGCATGCGGCGGACCTGCTCACGGATCTGAAGAGTGGATACCTGTTGAAGGCCGATCCCCGGCAGCAGTTCTGGGCGCAGTTCTTCGGCGTGGCGGCCGGGTCGCTCTTCGTCGTCCCCGCCTACCGGCTGCTCATCCCGACCGCCGACGTGCTCGGCACCGACCGCTGGCCCGCGCCCGGGGCGCAGACGTGGAAGGGGGTGGCGGAGATGCTCTCGAAGGGGTTCGCCACGCTGCATCCCACGGCGCAGGTCGCGCTGTTCGTCGGAGGCGCGCTGGGGATCCTGCTCGTGCTGGCGGAGCGCTGGTGGCCGAAGGCGCGGCCTTTCATCCCGTCGGCCGCGGCCCTCGGGCTGGGCTTCACCACGCCCGCGCCCAACACGATCGCGATGTTTGCGGGCGCGGCGGTGGCGCTCCTGCTCGAGAAGCGCCGCGCGGCGCTGGCGGAGCGCACGGTGGTGCCGGTGTCCTCGGGGTTCATCGCCGGCGAGAGCCTGGTCGGCGTCGCGCTGGCGGCGCTGGTCGTCTTCGGACTGGGCTGAGCAGCGACGGCTGCTCCGCGGTGCGGCGGAATCCGACGGCTACTTCGTGGCGGGGGGATTGGCGCCGGTGCGGTCGAGCGAGCTGTCGGCCCAGGAAGCGGGATCCTCAACCGGCTCGAGGTGGGTGAAGATGGTCGAATCGGAGATGGCGGCGCGGATCTCGGCCTCGATGACCTCGACGAGGTCGTGCCCCTGCTGGACGGTCCAGGCGCCGGGGACGAGGACGTCGAAGTTGATGAACTTGCGGGCGCCGGCCTGACGGGTGCGGAGATTGTGGAACTGGGCACCGGCGGCCTCGTGCGATTGCAGCACGGAGCGAATCTTGTCCACCTCCTCGGTCGCGAGCGCGGCATCCATGAGGCCGGCGACGGAGCGGCGGACGATGCCCACGCCGGTCCAGACGATGTTCGCGGCGACGACCAGCGCGACGACGGGATCGAGCCAGTTCCAGCCGGTGAAGGCGACCGCGCCGATGGCAACCACCACGCCGACGGAGGTCCAGACGTCGGTCATCAGATGGTGGGCGTTGGCCTCGAGGGTGATGGAGTTGCGGCGCTTGCCGGCGCGGAGGATCACCAGCGCGACGACGAGGTTGACCAGCGAGGCGCAGACCGAGACGGCGAGGCCGACGCCGACCTGCTCGAGCGGCTTGGGATGGAGGAGGCGCAGCACGGCGGTGTAGCCGATGCTGGCGGCGGCGATGAGGATGAGCGTGCCCTCGACGCCGCTGGAGAAGTACTCGGCCTTGCTGTGGCCGTAGGCGTGGTCGTCGTCGGCCGGGCGGGCGGCGACCTTGAGCATCATCAGCGCCATGATGCCGCCGGCGAGGTTGACGAGGGACTCGACGGCGTCGGAGAGCAGACCGACCGAGTCGGTGAGGAGATAGGCGGTCGTCTTGAGGACGATCGTGACAATCGCGGCGGCGATCGAGAGCCAGGCGAAGCGGGTGAGGGAGGAACGATCCATGTGGTGGCGCGGAGCGAAACGGCGACGCGGACCAAGGTCGAGGCATTGTGGCCTCGGCTACAGAGTCTGGGTCGAAGATACAACGTTGTGGGCCCCGACGACCGGCGCCCCACGGCGGAACGTGGGACGCATGCGCTCCGCGGGAGCGGCGAGGCGCCGTCCGCCGGGGGAGCCCGGGACGATCGATCAGCGCGTGGCGGCCGCGGCGGGAAGTTTTGCGCGGAGGCGCAGCAGCGCCTCGAGGAAATAGTAGTCGGCGTAGGCCAGCGGGGCGTCGATCTCGCGGCCCTGCGGGAACTGGCCGACGGCGTGCAGCAGGAGGAAGCCGCCGTTGTCCCCGACCTTCGCACGGTAGGCGGGTGAGGAGAGCGCGCGCAGCTGCGTCTCGGCAACGGCGAGGTATTCGCGGGCGGTCGCGGGCTCGGCAAACCCGGCGAGCTCGATCAACGCGGATGCGATGAGGGCGGCGGCGGAGGTGTCGCGCGGGGCGGCGGGGATCCCGGGGGCATCGAAGTCCCAATACGGGACCTTGTCGGCCGGGAGGCGGGGGTGGTCGAGGATGAAGCGGGCGATGCGGTGGGCCTGGGCGAGGTAGGCGGGGCGCCGCGTCTCGCGGTACATCGTCGTGTAGCCGTAGAGCGCCCAGGCTTGGCCGCGGGCCCAGGCGGAGTCGTCGCTGCAGCCCTGCCCCGGCTGTTTCTTGAGGACGGCGCCGGTGGCCGGATCGTAGTCGACGACGTGGACGCAGGAGGCGTCGGGGCGGAAGTGGTTGGCGAGCGTCTTGTCGGCGTGGCTGACGGCGATGTCGCGCAGGTGTTGGTCGCCGCCTGCGCGGGCCGCCCAGGTGAGCAGCTCCAGGTTCATCATGTTGGCGATGATGACCGGGTACTTCCAGTCGCCGAAGTCCCACGAGCGGATGAGTCCGACTTCGGGCCGGTAGCGCGTGGCGAGCGCCTGGGCGCCGTCGAGGAGGACGGCGCGGTAGTCGGCGCGGCCGGTGAGGCGCAGACCCTGGCCGTAGCTGCAACCGAGCATGAAGCCGATGTCGTGGTTGCCGGTGTAGTGCCGGATGCGTTCGAGCCGCCCGGTGAAATCCTCGGCGGCGGTTCTCCATTTCGTCTCGCCGGTGAACTCGAAGAGGAACCAGAGCGCGCCGGGAAAGAAGCCGCTGGTCCAGTCCTCGGGGTCGACGGTGACGGTCCTGCCGGCGGCGGCGGTGCGCGGAAGGCGCGGGTCGCCCTCCAGCCGTGTGATCATGGTGGAATACTGCGCGGCGGCGAAGGTGAAGTCGTCGCGGATCACGTCGGCCATCGCCGGCTCCGCGGCGCGGGCGGGGAGGACTGCGGATCCGAGGGCGAGCAGGGCGGGGAGGAGGACGCGGGGCGGCATGCGGAAGGAGTGTTTCCCGCCGTGGGGGGCGCGCAAGCGGGCGATGCTGGGAAGGCCGGATGCGACGGCGGCCCGATGAATCGGGCGGGCGCGTCGGCGAGATTTCACAACCACGGGTTTGCGGTCGGCGGGACGCGCCGCCAAGCTGCGGCCGTTTTCCCCATGGCCACGACCAAACGCATCAAGCGCATCGGCATCCTCACCGCGGGCGGCGACAGCCCCGGGCTCAACGCCGCCATCCGCGCCGTCGGCAAGACGGCCGTCGGCCTCTACGGCTGGGAGTTGATCGGGTTCCGCGACGGCTTCCTCGGCATGATCGAGGACCGCTGGGTGAACTTGGACAAGCGCGGCCTGGTCGGGATGCTCACGCTCGGCGGCACGGTGCTCGGCACCTCGCGCGACAAGCCGCACCGCATGCCGCAGGAGGGCGGCGGGACGAAGGACATGACCGGCGAGATAGTGAAGACCTACCGGCGCCACAAGCTCGACGCGCTGGTCTGCATCGGCGGCGGCGGCACGCACAAGAACGCCGCACGCCTGATGGAGAAGGGCCTCAACATCGTCTCGCTGCCCAAGACGATCGACAACGACGTCGCGCTCACCGACGACACGATCGGCTTCGACACCGCGCTGGGCATCGCGACGGAGACGCTCGACCGCCTGCACAGCACCGCGCACAGCCACCATCGCATCATCATCGCCGAGATCATGGGGCACCGGGCCGGCTGGCTCGCGCTCGGTGCGGGCATCGCCGGCGGGGCCGACGTGATCCTCATTCCCGAGATCCCGTACGACGTCGAGAAGGTGGCCGCCGCGATCCGGCACCGGTCCGAGCACGGTTCGAATTTCAGCATCGTGGCGGTGGCCGAGGGCGCGATGCCCGCCGGCGACGCCCACGAGCTCGAGATGCTGCTGCGCCGCCGCGACAAGGCCCGCAACGATCTCGAGAAGAAGGAGGCCAAGCAGGCGCTCGCCGCCTGGGACAAGGCCCGGGCCGGGCACACCATGCGCCTGGCGAAACTGCTCGAGGAGCTCACGCACCTCGAGGCCCGGGTCACGATCCTCGGGTATGTGCAACGCGGCGGCACGCCCTCGTGCCACGACCGCCTGCTCGCCACCCGCCTGGGCACCGCTGCGGTGGAACTGATCCGCCAGGGGAAGTACGGCTTCATGGTCGCCTCGCGGGACGACAAGTGGGTCGCCGTGCCGATCGCGAAGGTGGCCAAGGGCATCAAGACCGTCCCGACCGACCACTGGTGGGTCGAGTCCGCCCGCCGGGTCGGCACCTGCCTGGGCGACTGAGGAGCGCTGCCGAGCTCCCGCCCGCACCCGATGGACCTCCGGGCCTCATGCGCTCCGGTCCGAACGGACCTCGCCCGTGGGGCCGAGTTCTCTTGTCAAAAGACAAGACGTGATTCCTTCAGTCCGGCTAGTTATGAATATACGAATGTTGTTGATGATGTGGCTACCGGTCTTGGTTGGTGCATGCTGCTCTGGCTCGAGGGAGAGTGAGGGGAGACTGCCATTCGATGAGAAGACTGAGGCTGTGATATATGAGGCATACGGTCAGGCTGACTTGCTTGAGCGCCGAAGTGACTTGTATGTGCTCTGGTGGTCGGGGCGGCATCTTCGTGGTACCAATAGGTATCACTTGAATGGGGTGTTTGTAGGGGTTGGATTGGATGGACTGGAACAGGTTGCTGCTATTCTTGAGCAGGCCCAGCCGGGGGCGACCCTGCGTATCGTATTGTACAGTCGGGAGGATATCAATGGACACTCGGTGAGTCCTGACGTGCTGTTTGGCGCAAGTGAACGACTCCATCAGCGATTCGATGAGTTGATCAAAACAAACGCCCTGAGGGTTGAGATAGGGCACATCGCTTCCGAACAAGAGGGGGCCGCGCCGAACTGAGGTGGCAACGGTGTCCGAAAAGGGGTAACCCTGAGGTTGCCCTGATTTGACGGACACCGGGTTGGGACCAAGCGAAAGGAGCCCCTTGCTGATCCAGTTGCAGGAAACCTGCGGCGGTAGAAGCCAATTGCCCCCGCGTGTCCAACGAGGAGGTGCTGGAGCCTTGACGTTAGGGTGTCCGCGGCGCGTCTCAGTTTGGGGCGGAGTTCGGGATCCGTCCGGCGCTGCTATTCCGCTTAACGCAGCAGCTCCGACGGGCCTCAGAGCACGGCGGCCCGTTGGAACCCGGTGAAGGGCCGAAGGAAGGGGCACGTCTCAACTCTCGACCTCTTGGGGTCGGAACGGGGCGGGTGAGCAGTGTCTCTGGTCAAAGATAGGACGTGACCCTTCAGGAAGAACGGCCGTACAGAGTATCCATGAAATGGGCAATCGGTGCCGCAGGCATAGCGGTTCTCGCCATGGCCGTTTACCTGTTCCTGGGGCACGTTCCGGAACAAGTGGTCGCTCCGACCAATGTCTCGGTACCTGATGGCCTAGGCTTCCAGAAGGTGCTTCAGGCGGTCCGGCAACATGAGGCATCGGCAACGGTTCCTACGGGGCCCGATGATCCCTATGCGAACGTCCCGCTCGGAATTCAGCAGGTGAAGGATGACATTAGGGCCGATTTCCGGAGCCCGAAGCTCCCGAATGCACTTTCTCCCGGTGACTTGTCCCGGATCGCCGACGCGCTTGCGCCATTGCTCATGGCCTTGGGTGAGTATGAAGCGAGTTTGGCGACCTACCGTAGCCTCGGTCCGAACCAATTCGAGATCGACGTTCCCTCCTACGAGAAGGAGTGCCGCGGGTTGCGCGAACAGGTTGAAGCGGCGATTCGCGAAGCCGTGGGCGAGGAGAAGGCCGCGTGGATCGATGGCGCCATCGGCTCCACCATCGATGTTCGTTTCCGGGCCTATGGCACCACGCGGCAGAACATCAAAGTGTCGCTTGCCGCGGGGGAACCGCGAATGTTCAAGATCGTGCGAAACGTGACCGCCGAAGTGCCGGCGGTGCCTGTCGGGAACACGGCCGGGGCCTACTACATGGGCGACTGGAGCACCGTGCAGATCACCGAGAAGCAGATGCAGTCCGGTGAGTTCAGCGCATTCTACAGGCGTCTCGCGCCGTTGCTGGACCAGGCTCCCCACTCCAACTGAGGGCGGATTCAGGATTACACTTCGCCTTCTGCCAAGGGGCTCTCTGTCCCCTCGCGCTTCCGCTTCGCTTGTATCGAGAGTTGCGGTGCCACTTCTTCTCCGGTCTTTCTTTGCCGTTCTTCTTTGGGGGATCCCAGCAATTCCGTGACTCATCCGCCGGCCATGAAAGCAATTGTCCTCAACCGCTACGGAGCGCCTGAACAGCTCGAGCACCGCGAGGTTGCCGTACCCGTCCCAGTTGCGTGGGCGCACGAGTCGTGCTGTCGACGCCCAGCTTGATCAGGTCTTGTGCAGCACAAAGCCGAACGGCCCGGCCTCGTAGCCGCAGTGGATTTGATCGGCCAATTTGAGCTGCCTTGCCACCCAGGCGATGAACCCCTCCGGGGTGAACTTCTGCGCGCGCGGGGGGGCGAAAGGCCGTCGATCTTGCGCACCACGACGTATCCGCTCTGATGGATATCGACGCCGAGCTTGATCGCACGGCGCGGTTTGACGCCTTGCGGGGCGTTGGCGGTTGTGCTGTCTATCGAAGCACTAGTTGTAACCATTCAGGTGGTCAGGTTGGGCCTCGCGGCCTGCCTGACGACCTCCAAGTCAGCTTCAGTCCCCCCCCATATGTATGGCTCCATCTGCTGAATCAACCAATCCAAGGCCTGGTTGGACCGGCGGAATTCTTCTGGCCGTGATCGCGCTGATGCTCCCGCCGTTGTTGTTCTGGATGGCAAATGAACGGATGCTGGTAGCCCGTGGTCCGTCTTGGGGCGCCGTCAATTTTGACCCGAGCTATGCATATTTGATGAACTCCTTGCGGATTGCGGAAGGTGCGTCGCCGGGGCACACCGACCATCCAGGCACGCCGCTGCAGCTTTTCGGCGCCGCATGTCTGCATGCCTTCCACCCTGAGGCATCGGCCCAGGAACGGGCCGATGCGGTGCTGGATGACCCCGATGCCTACCACCGAAGTATTGTTCGCTCAGTGGCTGCGCTGGTTGTGGTGTCGTGGTTGACGATGGGACTTATTTTTTGGTGGGGCACTGGCTCGTTGCCGGTGGCGCTGGCCTGCCAGAGTATGCCGCTGGGTTTTGCGCAGACCTACTATGCGCTTGGAACACTCACGCCGGAGTTGTTGTTCTTTGCTCTTGGCGGATGGCTTGGGTGCTTGGTCGCGTTTGTGACAATGGGCGGTGCGCGCCGAAATCGATGGGGTTTTGCTGTTCTGGGCGGACTGTTCTTGTCCACGGCAATCATGACCAAGCTGAATTGGTTGCCTCTGGCTGCGGTCGTCATGCTGTTTCCTGCGACATGGAGGGAGCGTATTAGGGTGCTCCTCGTCGCGGTGGCGTGCGGCTTGGCTTGGGCGTTTTTGATTCGTTCGCAGTTGCCGTATACGATTTGGTGGGTGGCCAGTGTGGCTGTCCATTCCGAGAAATATGGCCGCGGCTCCATCGGATTTCCTGCCTGCTCTGTGTTCTTCAAGAACGTGATGCATTTGGGGTTGGGGGAGACGATGCATCTTCTGCTTGGATTGATGTCGCTACCACTGCTCTTTGCTTGGCGGGCGAGCGTGCGGGCAGCGCGGGAGATACCCACACGGTATTCCCATCTGCTCGTGCTTCTTTTGCTCGGTTGCGTTGGAGTTGTTCTGCTGGCGGCAAAGCACCCGGCGGAGCACTATGTGCTTCCGATAGCGGCGGGCAGTTCCTCGGTCGCATTCGCCGCGCTGGCTGGGCTGCGTGCCGTTGAGCAGGCCGAGCGGTGGCGTTGGTCGCGTTTTGTGCCCATTCTTTTGCTTCTGGCGGTCGCGTGTTCGGGGCCTTTCCTCTTCGAGGCTACGAAGGCGGAAGTCGGGGGAAAGCTGCGATCACTTAAGCTGGGAGTGGCAGGCGCCAATGCGCAACCGATTGGACTGCGAAGACTGGAATACTACCGTGCCGACTCGCCGGCCTACGCCCTATATTTCGGCAACAGTTATGCCCACAACGGATATTCCAGCCTGCTGCAGAAACGCTATCCCGCGGCGGCCTTTCTCAATGTGTTTAGCGGCCAAATTGAGGGTTTTGGAACGCGGATCGATCCCCGCGCATACTTTTCGGACCCAACGCCGGTTTTGGTTGTCGGATCTATCGATTTGTCGGACAGGCCAATCGGGCGGACCGTGCCCCTGCCGCCCGATTGGCGGATGTCGGTTCTTCAGGAGTTACCAGATCATCATGTTTACCTCCTGGAGCCGGGGGTGGGTGTTGACCGACGCTAGGGTGAAGAACGTTGAAGCCGGCAGTGGAAAGGTTCGTCCGGAACTCTAGTGGCTAGGCAGCGAGGTCCGATCCGGTGAGATAGGTGATATTGGGACCGGGGAGATGGGTTCCCCCTCGGGCGCATTTCCGTTTCGGCTGTATCGAGAGTTGCGATGGTCCCCGTTTTCCGGTCTCCCTCTTTCCGTTCTTCTTGGGGTGTGATCCCAGCAACTCCGTGTCCCATCCGCCGGCCATGAAAGCAATCGTCCTCACCCGCTACGGAGCGCCCGAACAGCTCGAGCACCGCGAGGTTTCCGTGCCCGTCCCGCGGGCGCGGGAGGTCCTCGTGGAGGTCCGCGCCGCGGCGGTGAACGCCCTCGACTGGCGGATCGTGGCCGCCGATCCGTTTCTGGTGCGCCTGGAGGCGGGGCTTTTCCGCCCGCGTTACCGCGGCCCCGGGGCGGCTCTCGCCGGTCGCGTGGTCCCGCTGGGCCCGGAGGCGACGCGGTTCCGGATAGGGGACGAGGTCTACGGGGACTCTTTTGAGTCGGGGCTCGCGTCGTTCGCCGAGTTCGCATGCGCGCACGAGGACTCGCTCGCCCCGAAGC
>JAEXPG010000106.1 GCA_023447015.1 Verrucomicrobiota bacterium | reverse complement strand
GTTCTCGGGAAAAAACTGCGGCAGGTAGAAGTTCTTGCGCGGGCTGTACGACTGCTGGTCGAAGTCCATCGCGCGAAACCGGATCGTGGGCTCGTCGAAGTCGGGCACCACCAGCGCCACGAAGTTGTACGCGCGCATGTCGCCGAGCAGGCGCACGAAGCAGCGCTCGTTGAACTTCACCAGCTCCTTGGCCACGCGGATCGGCTTGAGGTCGCCGCGGTGCAGCCACCGGTCGATGAAGACGTCCCCGGGGATGCCGATCACATGCTCCTCCACCAGCGTGTCGCCGCTGGTGAGGAAGTTCATGCGGTTGGGCGAGAGCAGGTGCTCGAGCTCCAGGCCGAACACCCGCGAGGCGTCGGCCTTCTTCACGTAGAAGTAGTCCTGGTTGTCGTTGTAGGAGTTGACGATCCGGATGCGGAACGGGAGCGAGTTGCCGAAGGTGCAGTAGTCGATGCGGTCGACGTAGAGGTGCTGCATCACCGAGAGGTCGCCCTGCACCCGCAGGAGCGCGTAGAGGCGGCAGAGCGCGGCGTTGAGGCGCTCCATCTCGTGCCGGTCATACATCACGACCTCCCAGAGCGTCGCCTCGCCGGCGGCGTCGTTGAGCGGGATCGACTCCCGGAAATGCATCAGGGCGCGGTAGAGCACCGGCAGCTCGAGGTCGCGGTGGAAACGCGCCAGGTAGCCGCGCAACTCCGCGGAGATCGGATACGCGGGTTTGCGCTTGGTCGGCGAGAGTGGCTGCTGCTGGCGCAACGGCATGGGCCGCAGCGTAGGGCCCCGCTCGGCTTTGGCCAGCGCCGAGGCGGGCGGGACGCTTGCCCCCGTGGGATGTCTCGCCTGCACTCCACGCCTACTTCCCCCGATGGTCTCGAAATCTCCCCCGTCCCCAACAAACTCCGGCTGCCGGCGGATCGTCGCCGTCTCCGGCCTCGCGCTGACCGCGCTCTTCGCGCTCCAGACGATCGCCGCAGCGTTCAGCATCCCCGTCTTCCGCGAGATGTTCGCCGACTTCGCCACCCCGCCTCCGGCACCAACCCGGGTCGTGATGCAGCTGCGCTTCCTCTGGCTGGCGCTGGCCTTGGCTGAGGCGGCCGCCGGCAGCTTCCTATTCTTCCAACAGAAGCCCTCACGCAGGCGGGACGCCGCCCTGGCCGGCCTGGCGCTGATCTCCGGCGGCCTCAGCCTGGCCATCACCGCCGCGATGTTCCTGCCCGTCTTCCAGCTCGCCAGACCGTCCGCGACGCCGTGAGTCGCCCGCGGCGCCATTTTCCGCCTTCCCTCCCGGGCCGCGCTGCGGCACCCCATTGCCCATGATCCTCGATGTCCTTCCGGTCCGCACCGGCAACGCCCCGGAGAACATGGCCCACGACTTCCTCCTCCTGCAGCGCTACCCGCGGCCGGCCTCCGCGCGCTTCCGGCACTACGGCTGGCGCGGCCCGGCCTGGACTTTCGGTTACAGCCAGAAGATCGCCTTCGTGCGCGCCCAGCTCCCCGCCGACGCCCGCGACCTCTGCCGGCGCACCACCGGCGGCGGCGTCGTCGACCACACCGACGACTGGACCTACGCCCTCGTCATCCCGCGCGGCCACGCCCTCTACGACGCCCGCGCCACCGAGAGCTACCGCGTCGTCCACCAGGCCCTGGCCGACGCCCTCGTCGAGCAGGGCATCCCCGCCGAACTCGAGAAACGCCCCGCCACCGCCGAGGAGACCGAGGCCGCCGCGCCGCTCGCCGCCGCCTCGACCGGTCCGGCCGGCGTCTGTTTCCACCGCGCCGAGATCTTCGACGTCGTCCACCGCGGCAGCCGCGAGAAGATCGCCGGCGCCGCCCAGAAGCGGAACAAGAACGGCCTGCTCCTCCAGGGCTCGATCTGGAAGCCCTCCTGCGCCGCGACGGTGGATTGGGAGCGATTCCACGACTCCTTCACCACCCGGCTCGCCACGACGCTCGCCGCCGGGATCGAGCAGCCCGGCTGGCCCGAGTTCAACTACGACGAGGAACAGGCGCTGATCGACCAGTACTCCACCACCGAGTGGATCGAGTACCGCTGACGTCCGACCAACCGCACGCGGCGCCGCCCCAAGCCCGGACCGCCACACGCCGAGCTGCGCGAGCGGTCACCGAAATCGGCGCCAGCCCCGTGGCCGGAGGCCCCCTCGCCCTCCGTTTCTGCGGGCGAAAGCCGCCGGCGCGGTTTCTGCCGAACTTCCGTTTGCCGCCGTGGTCCCACCACCCACAATCCGACCAACGATGAAACGCCCTCTTCTGGTTCTCCTCGCCGCCTCCGCCCTCGCCTTCGGCGCCTGCGCCCACGTCCGCCAGGCCACGGACAACGCCGTCGCCTGGGTCCGCGACGCCCTCCAGACCACCGTCGACGCCCCGCTGGAACGCGCCGTGAAGGCCACCTCGAAGGCGTTGAAGAACCTCCAGTTCTCCGAGATCGCCACCCGGGCCGACGCCATCTCCGGCATCGTCACCGCCAAGACCGCCCGCAACGAGAAGATCGAGATCACGCTCACCTCGATCACCCCGGTGCAGACACGCCTCGACATCCGCGTCGGCGCCTTCGGCGACAAGCCCGTCTCCCAGCGCATCCTCGGCGAGATCAACAAGGAGCTGCACGACTGAGCCGTCGGGTCCGACGAGAAACACGGACCGGACACCGGACCTTCGGCGTTCCGGCTCCCGCCGCTCGCCACCATCGGCGCTCGACCTAACTCGACCTAACGATCGCGGCCGAACCACCGCCGAACTCACGCCGGCTGCATGCGCTGCAGCAGCTCGGCGTATTCCCACATCGGGCCGCGGATGCCGCGCTTGCGCAGCTTGCCCATCGTCTCGGTGAAGGCCGGCGGCGGATCGCCCACGATCCAGTTGGGATTCGCCCGCTGGTACTCGCGCAGCCGCCCGTGGAGCGACTCCAGGGTGAACTCCGGCGCGATGTAGAAACGCGGCTCGACCAGATAGTCCGCCGGCGTCTCGCCCTTCGCCTCCGGGGCGAGCTGCCGCCAGAGGGGCGTGTCCGGATAGATGCGCATGCCCAGCGTGCCGAAGTAGTAGGCGCCGGGAAGCGTGGTCGCCCGCGCCAGCGTCTCCTCCACCGTCGCCCTCGTCTCGCCCGGTCCGCCGAAGATGATGAAGTGGCTGTAGCGCAGCCCGAGCGAGTGCGCCTGTTCGCTGGCGGAGCGGATCTCCTCGAAGGTGAAGCTCTTCCCGTAGCTGCGCAGCACGGTGTCGGAGAAACTGTCGGAGCCGAACTCGATGTGGCTGAGCCCCGCGCGTTGCATGAGCTGCAGCAGCTCCCGCGTCACGCCGCGCGGCCGCAGGAAACACTCCCACTGCACGCCGAGGTCGGCGCGGATCAGCGCCTCGCACACCTGCGTCACGTGCCCGACGCTGGTGTTGAAGACGGAGTCGACGAAGAACACGAACTTCACGCCCAGCGCGGCCAACCGCCGCATCTCCTCGACCACCGCCTCCGCGCCGAGGAACCGGCTGCGCGCCCCCTCGATCAACGGATACGTGCAGTAGCAGCAGTGCAGCGGACACCCGCGCTGGGTCTGCACGCCGGGCAGCGAGCCCTGCGCGAGATAGGCGCGCATGAGTTCCGGGTCGTGGTGCGGCGCCGTCGAGAAGGTCGAGCTCTCCGCGTCGCAGGGCACCGCCCGGACCGCGCCGTCGCCGCCCCGGAAGACCAGCCCGGCGATCGCCCCCAGGGCCGCCTCGTCGCCGCCCGCGCGCAGGACGGCGATCAGCCGCACGATCGTGC
The DNA here is from genome assembly GCA_023447015.1 of Verrucomicrobiota bacterium. Taxonomy (GTDB): domain Bacteria; phylum Verrucomicrobiota; class Verrucomicrobiia; order Opitutales; family Opitutaceae; genus CAJCBL01. Next base: position 4,452 of record JAEXPG010000106.1, on the reverse strand, counting down.
GCTCGCCCGCGCCGTGGATGCCGTAGTCGATCCCGCCGAGCTGGAAGATCTCCCGCGGAAAGACCGAGAAGCCACTGCCACCGAGGATGATCGGGGCGGTCGTCGCCGCCCGCACGCGCCGGCAAAATCCGACCAGCTCGTGGATGAACGACTTCGGGTTGTGGCACTGCACGTTGTCGATGTTGCGCATCGAGAGCCCGACGAAGTCCGGCCGGAACCGCGCCACGCAGTCCTCGAGCGACTCCGTCGCCATCCGCGCGTCCCAGATTCCCGTGTGGTGCCCGGCGGCCCGCAACGCCCCGTCGACATACGCCAGACCGGCCGGATAGACCGGGTACGGCTGGTCGTAGCTGTTGAGGTTGACGAGCAGCACCCGGGCGGGCGCCGTCTCGTGGGCGGAGGGCGGCATGGCAGCGTTTTTCGTGGGCGGAATCGCAACCCGGCTCAAGTCCGAACGTCGCGGCGAGGCGGGGCCGACGCACCGCAAGTGCCGCAGAGTGTCTGCCGCGGCCGGAACCTAGCGCCCCCGCCAGCCGGCCCGTCAGCGTTTCCTTCGTTGCCTCTCAAGAAACTCGACTCCGCTGAATCGACCGCGGATGACACGGATGGGCACGGATGGCCGGACCTTCATCCGTGATGATCCGTGCAATCCGTGGTCAATCTCCGCCCGGAATCCGAAAAGTGTCCGGGCATCTCTTCCCAGCATCGGCCGGCCCGCCTTTGTTTCCTTCGTTGCCTTCTGTCGCCTACGGGATCCGGGACCCCGCCGCGGCTCCCCTCACCCGCGCCGCCGCGCCATCGGCTCGAGCTCCACGCCGGCGAGCGCGCACATCACGATCAGCGCCACCATCGTGCCGAGCGCCGACACCACCGGGATCGAGCTCAGCGCGAGCACGCCGAACGACGCCGCCGTCGTCAGCGCCGAAAGCCGGATCGAGGGCGGCGGCTCGTCGCCGCGCGCGGCGTTCTCCGCCGTGAAGATCGCATAGTTGTGGCTCAGGCAGACGCCGAGAAACGCCCCGAGCAGATGGAAGAGGTTGAGCGTCTGCCCGGCCAGGCCGAGCACGCCGAAGGCGAACAGGCACGAGCCCGCCGGCAACGCGAAGATCCGTACGCCGCGCCGCAGGCCGTAGAGCACAAACACGCTCAACCCGACCAGGCTCAGCCCGAGTGCGCTCAGCTTCAACGCCGACACCCGGTACCGCGAGAACAGCCGGTTGAGCGACTGCAGCTGGTCGAGCCCGATCGTCGCCAGCTCGGCCGGCGGCTCCGTCCCGGGCGGGTGCTCGGCCACGGTCACGAACCAGCTCGCGCCCGGCTCGGTCGCCATCGTGAGCGCGATCGGCCCCTGCAGGCTGCCGGCGAGCGCACGCACGGCGGTCGGGTAGTCGCCGACCGGGGCCGCGAGCCACTCCGCCCACGCCTTGGCGAACGGGGCGAACTCCGCCGCGTCGAAACCATGCCGCTCGAGAGCCGCGCGCAACGCCGGCTCGAAGGCGGCGAGCGTGCCGCGCTCCGCCTCCGCGGCGTCCCACTCCGCGGACGTCGGCACCGCGAGCCCGAGCGAGGCGACCGGCGCTCCGGGGAACTGCACCGCATGCCAGCCGAGGAAACGCGCCAGCGCCGCGCGGGCCGCCGCAGGCGCGTCGCCGCGGGTGAGATAGACCGTGCGCTGCGGCGTCTCGCCGAAGAGGGCGCGGACCTCCAGGGTCTCCGCGCGCAGCGCCGCCGGGAGCGCCTCCAGTTCGCGGATATCGTCGCGCCAGTGCAGCCGCCAGGGGCCGGCCAGCGCCACCGCCACCGCGCCGAGCAGGACCAGCCGCGAGCCGAGGCGCCAGGCCGGGTGCTCGCCGTGCAGCCGCGCGCGGGCGAAGGCCCACGTCTCCGTGAACGGCCGGTCGAGCTGGCCGAACCAGAGGAGCGCCGTCGCGAGCGCCGCGATCAGTCCGCAGCTCACGAACACCCCGAGCTGCCGGATCAGCGGCAGGTCCGAGAAGAACAGCAGGGAGAACCCGAGCACCGTCGTGAGCGCGCTGGCCAGCCGCGGCTTGATCAGCCGCCCGACCTTCGAGCGGTACGGCTCCCCGGGACGGATTGCCGGCTGCAGAAAGAGATAGAAGCCGTAGTCGATCGCCACGCCGCCAAGGAGCGAACCGACGACGAAGACCAGCACGTGCACGCGGTCGAAGGCCAACGTCACGCCCACCCATGCGCCGAGCAGCGCGCCGAGCACGACCGGCGCCAGATGCACGGCCTGCCAGAGGCGGCGCAGGCACAGCGCCGCCACCCCGAGCACGGCCAGCAGCGAGATCACGTTGAGCGACGACATCTCACCCTCGATGCGCCGGCGGTTCTCCGCGGCGAAACGCCCGATCGAGACCCACTGCAACTGCGCGGCCGGCTCGATCGTCCGCGCGGCGGCCAGGGCCCGCTCCACCGCGGCGATCACCGGGCCCTGCCCCGCCTCGCTCAGCGGCGCGGCGCTCGTCCGCGCCCAGACCAGCGCGCGATCGCCGGCGGTGCCGTTCACCTCGGCGAAGCCGGGCATCTGCGCGACCAGCCCGGGCAGCAGCAGCAGCGGATCCGCCGGCACGAGATCCTGGAACGCCATCGCCTCGGGCTTCGCGAGAAAGGACTCCAGGTTCGTCGCCGTGCGTTCGGCCAACCAGTCCACCCAGGGCGCGGGCGAGCCGGCGGCCGCATACTCCGCCTTCCGGGCGGCGAGCCAGCCGGGGAAGAGCAGCTCGAAACGCTGCGCGAAGAGCTGGCGCCCCAGCGCGTCGCGGGGACCGGTGTCGCCCATCGGCCGCACCTCGGCGAAGGCCGGATCGGCGCGCAACGTGTCGGCGAAAAGGGTCGCGGCCCGCTCGCGCCCGCCGGCGTCGGCCACCCGCAGCGCGAAGAACGCCACGCGCGCCTGCCGCTCGCTGGCCATGCCGCGCGCCAGCGCGAGCTCGGGGGAGCGTTCGCCGCTCGGGATCAGGTCGAGGACGTCGGTCGAGACCTTCGCCGCGTAGTCCAGGCGCAGCAGCCAGCACAGCCCGAGCACCGCGCCGAGCGCGAGCAGCGCCCGCGCCGTCCATTTCTGCCGTGCCGGTTCCTTGGGTTCAGCGGGATTCATCCGTGCGAACAGGCGGCGCGACGCTCACCGGAAAAACCGTTTCTCCTCCTCGGCGGTGAACGTCACCCCGGTCTCCGTCTTCTCGATCAGGACCTCGACCCGCTGCTTCGCGGTGCGGCGGAACTCCAGCCGGCGCACGCGCTCGCCCGCGCCCTCGACGGTGAGCGTGCTGAGGTGCCGGGCGAGCTCGGGCGTGCGCGGCACGAAGTCGAGCCGCCAGTCCTCGCCGTCGCGGGCGGCATGGAGGGAGAAGAGCTTCAGCAGCGCCGGCAGGTCGAAGCGGAGCACGGGCAGGAGGGCGGAGTCGATGCGGGGCGCGCGCGGGTCGGCCGCCAGCGAACGCGTGCGGCCCTCGGCGTTGCGCATCAGGAGACCCTTCGCATCGACCAGCATCACCTGCTCCTCGGGCTGGGTGTAATGGAGGCTCAGCCCGTGCGCGTCGGAATGCCGCAGCTCGCCGTGGAGCACCACCGGCTCCTTCTTCACGCTGAACCAGCGGTTCTCGGTGAAGGTCGAGTGCACCCCGCCCTGTCCGGCCAGCGCGGTGAACAGCGGCCGCCAGGCGTCGTCGTTTTCGCCGGCGGTGATCTCGGGCCCCATCGCGGCGGGAGCCGCGGCGCGGGCGGCGCACGGGAGCAGAAGGACGAGGGCGAGCAGGAGTGGTTTCATGGCGAACGCGGGAGCCGTCCGAGGTAGGGCGGTTTTCTCCGGGCCGCCAAGGACGTTTCGACGGCGGGCCGCCGCGCTCCCGGTCTTCATGCGGAACACCGGCCGCGCCGGACCCGCCGGACAGAGACCCAGCGGCCGAGAAGCAGTTCCACGATGAGCCGGGTGTGGAGCCAGATCATGCGGAGGTTGTCGCGCAGATAGTGGAAATGCGACACGCCGCCCTCGGCGCGCGAGAGGTAGCGGCAGGTGGCGGGGAGGTTGCGCATCGGGGTGCCGGCCCAGAACAGCCGCACCGCCACCTCGGGATCGAAATCGTAGCGCCGCGCAAACCGCGTGCGGCGCAACACCCGCACCGTGGCCGCGAGCGGATAGACGCGGAAGCCGAAGAGCGGATCGTCGATGCCGTCGCCGCCCGTCTCGAAATGCACGAGGCCGACGCTGAGCTTGCGCCCCTTCAGCCGCACCAGGGGCGCCGCGGGGCCGAACACCGGCCGCCCGAGCACCAGCGCAGCGGGCTCCGCCTGCGACGCGCGCATGAAGTCGGCGATGCGGTCGGCGGGGTGCTGGCCGTCGGCGTCCATCACCAGCGCGTGGGTGAACCCGGCGGCGAGCGCCGCCTCCGCGCCGGCGAGCACGGCCGCGCCCTTGCCGCCGTTGCGCGG